>NZ_JBCEBL010000024.1:0-127979 GCF_049472615.1 Azospirillum sp. 11R-A
AGCATCTGGCCGGCATGAAGGACAGCAAGGTCATCGTCGCGATCAACAAGGATGAGGAAGCGCCCATCTTCCAGGTCGCCGATTACGGCCTCGTCGCGGACCTCTTCAAGGCCGTGCCGGAGCTGACGGAAAAGCTTGGATAAGGCGCGCTGATCCGGACCGCCGCGGCGGTCACCGGACGGAACCGGTGACGCCGCGGCGGACCAACCACCCCACATCCTTCGCGGGACAGCCTCCATGACCACGATCAAGAAGATTGGCATCATCGGTGCCGGCCAGATGGGCAGCGGCATCACCCAGGTCTGTGCCCAGGCCGGCTACGCCGTCGTCCTGTCCGACATCAGCGAAGCGGCGCTGGAAAAGTCGCTCGCCGGCATCTCCCGGAACTTCGACCGGCAGATCCAGAAGGGTAAGCTGAGCGAGACGGACAAGACGGCGGCTCTGGGCCGCATCGTCACCGGCACCGACCTGTCGATCTTCGGTGACTGCGATCTGGTGGTCGAGGCCGCGACCGAGAACGAGGCGCTGAAGCGCGACCTCCTGAAGAAGCTGGTTCCGCACCTGAAGCCGGAAGCGCTGATCGCGACGAACACCTCGTCGATCTCGATCACCCGTCTGGCGGCGGCGACCGACCGCCCGGCCAAGTTCATGGGCATGCACTTCATGAACCCGGTGCCGGTGATGCAGCTGGTCGAGCTGATCCGCGGCATCGCGACCGACGAGCCGACCTTCAACGCCATCAAGGAACTGACGCTCGCCATCGGCAAGACCGCCGCGGTGGCCGAGGATTTCCCGGCCTTCATCGTCAACCGCATCCTGCTGCCGATGATCAACGAGGCCGTCTACACGCTGTATGAGGGCGTCGGCGGCGTCGATGCCATCGATACCGCGCTGAAGCTGGGCGCCAACCACCCGATGGGCCCGCTGGAGCTGGCCGACTTCATCGGGCTGGACACCTGTCTGGCGGTGATGCAGGTGCTGTACGAGGGCCTTGCCGACAGCAAGTACCGCCCCTGCCCGCTGCTGGTGAAGTATGTCGAGGCCGGCTGGATCGGCAAGAAATACGGCCGCGGCTTCTACGACTACTCGCAGACGCCGCCGGTGCCGACGCGCTGAGGATTGCAGGTTTTGTGATGAAGGCCCGCCCTGGGAGACCGGGGCGGGCCTTTTTTATCGGTGCTTACTTGAAGTAGGCGCCGCCCTTGGCGAGCGCGCGCTGCCAAGCCGGACGGGCGTGCATGGCGTCGACGAAGGCGGCGAGCTTCGGCCAGCGGCTGCGGTTGCCCTTCATCATCGCAATCTCGACCGGGAAGCTGAGCATGATGTCGGCGCCGGTCAGGCTGTCGCCGACGAAATGGCCGGACGGGCGAAGCTCGGACTCCAGATACTCGAAATGGCTGGCCAGCTGCTCCTGGATGCGGGGATGCAGCGGCGCGCCCGCCTCGCCCAGCCGCCCGACATAGAGGTCGAGCAGCACCGGGGTCATCACCGAGCCTTCGGCGAAATGCATCAGTTGCAGATGGCGCAGCGCGTCGTCCGAGCCGGCCGGCGGCAGGAAACGGCCGGCGCGCTCGCACAGATGCTGGACGATGGCGCCGGACTCCATGACGATCCGGCCATCGATCTCCAGCAGCGGGGATTTCCCAAGCGGATGCACCGCCTTCAGTTCCGGCGGCGCCAGATTGGTCGTCCTGTCGCGCTGGTAGAAGCGGAGTTCATAGGGAAGCTCCAGCTCCTCCAGCAGCCACAGGATCCGCTGCGACCGGCTGTTGTTGAGATGATGGACGACGATGGTCAAGGAAGGCCCTCCCGGGATCGGTTGAGTTGCAGGGACCGGCGGTCGGGCCCGGTGGTCGAGGACCGGTCACTTCGGCAGCGCGTAGGCAATCACGGAATCGCCCCCCTTGGTCCCCAGCGAGCCGTGCCCGCCGGCCACCACCAGCACATATTGCCGGCCGTCCTCGCCCTGGTAGGTCATCGGCGTCGCCTGACCTCCCGCCGGCAGGCGGCTCTCCCACAGCTGCCTGCCGGTGGAGACGTCGTAGGCCCGGACATAATAGTCAATGGTGCCCGACAGGAAGGCGACGCCGCCCGCGGTCATCATCGGGCCGCCCAGGTTGGGCACGCCCATGCGGAAGGGCAGCGGGACCGGCGAGGCGTCGCGGGTGGTGCCGTTCTTGTGCTTCCACACGACCTTGCCGGTCGTCAGGTCGGCGGCGGCGACATAGCCCCAGGGCGGCGCCTGACAGGGCAGGCCGAGCACCGAGACGAAGGGGCCGAGCTTGATCGCATAGGGCGCGCCGAAATTCTCGTTCAGCGCCGGCAGGCTGAATTTGGGCCGCTCGCCGCCCTGGACATAGAGGTCGGTGTCGTTCTGACGCGGCACCAGCTGCGAGACGAAGGCAAGGTAGGTCGGGGTGGTGAAGGCGACCTGCCGCTGGGGATCGACGGCGACGCTGCCCCAGTTGAAGACGCCGAAATTGCCGGGATAGACCAGCGAGCCCTGGAGCGACGGCGGGGTGAAGCGGCCGTCGTAGCGCAGGCGCTTCAGCGCGATGCGGCAGGCGAGCTGATCGAACATCGTCGCCCCCCACATGTCGGCCCCGCTCAGCGGCGGCGGGTCGTAGGACAGGGCCGAGACCGGCTGGGTCGGGGCGGCACGGTCGCCCTCGGCGGCCCCCTGCGGCGCCGGCGTCTCGGTCACCGGCAGGACCGGCTGGCCGGTGCGGCGGTCGAGCACGAACAGCTCGCCCTGCTTGGTCGGCTGGACCAGGGCCGGGACGGTCTGGCCGTTGACGGTCAAATCGATCAGGCTGGGCTGCGCCGGCACGTCATAGTCCCACAGATCGTGATGCACGGTCTGGAAGACCCAGCGCACCTGCCCGGTCGCCAGATCGAGCGCCACGACGGAGGAAGAGAAGCGCTCCACCTCCGGGCTGCGGTTGCCGCCGAACTGGTCGGGCGGCTGGTTGCCCAGCGGCAGATAGACCATGCCCAGCGCCTCGTCGACGCTGGCGATGGACCAGCTGTTGGGCGAGTTGACGGTGTAGGTCTGGTCGCCGGCAATCGGCGCGGTCTGGTCCGGCTTGGCCGAATCCCAGTTCCACACCAGTTGGCCGCTGTCGGCGTCGAAGGCGCGGACGACGCCCGACTGCTCCTTGGTCGAGACATTGTCCAGCACCGTGCCGCCGACGACGATCAGCTTGGCGGTGACCACCGGCGGCGAGGTCGAATAATAGGCGCCGGGTTGGACGTTGGGCATGTTGGCCCACAGGTTGACTTGCCCGTTCTCGCCGAAGCCGGTGCAGATCGACCCGTCCTCCGGGTTCAGCGCCACCAGACGGCCGTCGGCGGTCGGCATGAACAACCGGGCGGCACAGGTGCCACTGGTCGTGGCCGTCGCGGCCTGCGGCGCCGGGCGGTAGGACAGGCCGCGGCAGGTCAGGTGCTGCAAGGCCAGCTGCTTCGGGTCGATCTGCAGGTCGCGGCGCCAGACTTCCTTGCCGGTGGTGGCGTCGAGCGCGATGACATGCTGGTGCGGCGAGCACAGGAACAGCCGGTTGCCGATCTTCAGCGGCGTCACCTCGAAGGTGGTTTCCTTCGGGTCGCCGGGCTGGCCGCGCCGGTCGCCGGTCTCATAGCTCCAGGCGACCTGGAGCTTGTCCGCATTGTCCGGCGTGATGCCGGTCAGTGGCGAATAGCGCTGGCCGAAGCCGGTGCGGCCATAGGCCTGCCATTCGCCGTCCGGGACCATTCCATTCGAATTCATCTGGCCCAAACCACCGGCAGGGGCGGCGGCGGACGCGGTCTGCTGGCGTGACGGAAGGGTGCCGTCGATGCGGTGCGGGTCGGTGAACCAGGAGGCGACGGCGACCAGCAGCACGACGGCCAGCGACGCGGTCAGCGGCAGACCGGCGCCGCGGAAGACGCCGACGGGATAGGCTCCGGGCGCCGGCTCGCCGGCCATCGGCTGGCGCTCGCCCAGGCGGCGGGTGACCCAGGGCAGCAGCAGCAGGAATCCGACCACCGCGATCACGTCGCCGCGCGCCGACAGCGGCCACCAGTCCAGCCCGGCCTCCCACAAGGCCCAGATCAGCGTGCCGATCACCAGCAGCGCATAGACCGACAAGGCCGTGGGCGACCGCTTCGCCAGCAGGGCGGCGGTGGCGAGGAACAGCAGGCCGGCGGCGGCATAGTACCAGGAGCCGCCCAGCAGGATCAGCCAGAGGCCGCCGCCCAGCGCCCCCAGCCCCAGAACCGCCAGCAGGACGACCATCGCCCAGAGGGCGGCGCTCGGTTCGGACTGTTTCATGGCACGCACCTCGACCGAAAGCTTTTCGGACCGAACAGCCGGGCGCGGCCAAGGTTGCGGCGGATTCGCCCCCCATCTCCTTTCACCCCGCAAGGCTGACCTTCCGGGCGCGCCGGGCTCAGGTGCCGGAACGCCACGGGTGCAACTTTTGTTGAAGGGCAAGGGAGTCTGACATCAACGAGACGGAGGCCGCCATGCACCGCCATCCCTGGAGCGAAGAGTTCGTCAAGATGAGCCCGCAGGCCCACTATCGCGGCGTCGGCCCGCGCAATTACCGCCGCTCCGACGAGCGCATCCTGGAGGACATCAACGAGCGCCTGACCGACGACCACCACATCGACGCCTCCGACATCGGCGTGCGGGTGGAGGGCGGCGAGGTGACGCTGTCCGGCACCGTCGGCGACCGCGCTGCCCGCCGCCGCGCGGAGGACATCGCCGAGAGCGTGTCGGGCGTCGGCCATGTGCAGAACGACCTGCGCGTCGCCAGCCGGACCGCACCGGGCGGGGCAACCTCCGCCGGCATCGGCGAGCGGGTGGAACCGGCGGCCCCGCAGGGCGAGGGCAGCGTGACCGGACCCGGCGCCCCGGCGCGGGACGCGATGGTGGCGGCGCTCGACAACAGCTCCATGGTGCTGGGCAAGCAGCCGCTGCCGGGAGACGACACCCTGCGGCACGGGGACGCAATGGCCAGCAGCGGCGGGCGCGACCGGCGTTGAATCAAGAGCTTGCCGGGGGGCAGTTGCCCTCCTGCACCGGATGCGCTGCTGCCCTGCGCCGGGGGTCGAAGGACCGGAGAGGCTGCTTAACCGTTGGTTAACCGTCGGGGACCATTGTCCCGCGGCCAATCGAGTATCCCCTCTCAAGCCTTCTGGAACAGAGCAGCTGCCATCATGGGCAACAAGACCATCAAGCTTTCCGACAAGACCGGTTACCGCGACGTCGAACTGGACCAGCTGCCGCGCAACGTGCGCGCCGCGGTCACCGACCTGTCGACCAAGAACCCGGTCGCCGACATCATCGTCGACCAGTCCGGCATGCTGTACCGCATCCACCTGTCGGCCCCTGCCAACATGTATGTGGATGTCCTGTCCGTCGCCTGACGCGACGCCACGGTCTTCAGGTTTGGCGAAGGGCGGTTTGCAGCTATTGCAGCCGCCCTTCGTCGTTCCGGCCCTCCAGCCGGGCCAGGGCCCGGTTCAGCAGCCGGGGCGGCAGCATCGCCACGGCCCCCTCGCGCACGGCACGCACATCCTCGATGTCGAGCCCGGTGGCGACGGCCAGCTGGCGGTCGTCCAGCTCGCGGTCCTCCGCCAGCAGCGTGATCCACCCCGCCAGCGTGCGGGCCTGGGCCAGCTCGGCCCGGTTGTTGAACCACAGGCCGGCACCCGGCCGGCCAATCGGCGTTGCGTTCTCGAAAGGCATGTCGGGATCGAAAGACGTCATGGACGCACCTCCCCTCAGCTGTTTCTTTCGCACTCGCAGCAAATACGCGTCTCGATACGCCCCTTGATCGGGCGCTTTGTTCACCCTCATCTATGAAGTCTGCCCGATGCTTCCAGAGGGTGGTAGGCATTATTCGGCACCACCAACGAATTCCGGCCTGTCTTTTTGCGCTGCGACACGAGCGGACGGCGCTGGGACTGCGCCTTTCCGGGATTCTTTGAAACTGTCTTCACCGGCCGGGGGCTAGGGCGGCAACGCGGCTTCGGCGTATAACCGCTTCCATCGTCCTGATTTCATCGTCCCGCTTCCTCAGCGCATTTCGGAACCGTCGATGCCCGATCCCCTGCTGTCCGAATCTCAACTGTCAGGACCGGCCCTTCTCGACCGCATCGACGCGCTCGCGGCGATCAGCGCGGAGGAGGGGCGGCTGTCGCGCCTCTATCTGACGCCGGAACACCGCCGCGCCAACGACCTCGTTGCCGGCTGGATGCGCGAGGCGGGCATGAGCGTGCGCGAGGACGCGGTCGGCAACATCGTCGGGCGCTACGAGGGCGACCGGCCGGGGCTGCCGGCCCTGCTGATCGGCTCGCACCTCGACACCGTGCGCGATGCCGGGCGCTATGACGGCATGCTGGGGGTGCTGAGCGGCATCGCCGTGGCCGCCGACCTGAACGCCCACGGCCGGCGCCTGCCCTTCGCCGTCGAGGTGATCGGCTTCGGCGACGAGGAGGGCACCCGCTTCCAATCGACGCTGATCGGCAGCCGTGCCATCGCCGGCACCTTCGACCCGGCGGTGCTGGAGAGCCGCGACGCCGCCGGCACGCGGCTGGCCGACGCCATGACCGCCTTCGGCCTCGACCCCGCCGCCTGGGCCACTGCCGCCTACAAGGCCGACGACGTGCTGGCCTATGCCGAGCTGCACATCGAACAGGGGCCGGTGCTGGAGGCGCTGGGCCGGCCGGTCGGAATCGTCACCGCCATCGCCGGCGCCACCCGGCTGGCAGTGACGGTGGAGGGGATGGCCGGCCATGCCGGCACCGTGCCGATGACCCTGCGCCGCGACGCGCTGGCGGCCTCGGCCGAGATGATCCTGGCGGTGGAGCAGCTGTGCTCCGGACAGGAGCGGCTGGTCGGCACCGTCGGCCGGATCGAGGCGTCGCCCGGCGCCACCAACGTCATCGCCGGCAAGGTCCGTTTCACCATCGACCTGCGCGCCGACCGCGATCCCCTGCGGCTGGAGCGGGTCGGCGCGGTCCGCGCCCGGCTGGAGGCCATCGCCGACGCCCGCGGCGTCGCCATCGGCTTCGAGACGCTGCATGAAAGCCCGGCCGTCGCCTGCCACCCGGCGCTGATGGCTCAGTTCGCCGCCGCCGCCGAGGCCGAGGGGCTGGACGCGCCGGAGCTGCCGAGCGGCGCCGGCCACGACGCGATGGCGGTGGCGGCGCTGACCGACATCGCCATGCTGTTCGTGCGCTGCGAACGCGGCATCTCGCACAACCCGGCCGAACGCATCACCGCCGCCGACGCCGAAGCGGGAGCCCGCGTACTCGCCCGCTTCGTCGAGAATTTCCAGCCCGCAACCTCCATCCCGTGACGGACTGCCTGCCATGACCGACCTGTCCCCCTCCCTCGCCGCCACTCTGGATGAGGCGGTGAATGCCCGCTTCGACGAGGAGGTCCGTTTCCTGGCGGAACTGGTGAAGGTGCCGTCCGACAACCCGGCGGGCGACTGCGCCCCCCACGCCGTCCGCGCCGCCGAGCTGCTGGAGGCGATGGGCTTCACGGTGGAGCGGCATCCGGTGCCGGCCGAGCTGGTGCGGGCCAACGGCATGATCAGCGCCACCAATCTGGTCATCCGCCACCGCTTCGGCGACGGGCCTACCGTGGCGCTCAGCGCCCATGGCGACGTGGTGCCGCCGGGAGAGGGCTGGTCGAGCGATCCCTACGGCGCCGAGATCCGCGACGGCGTGATGTATGGCCGCGGCGTCGCGGTGTCGAAGTCGGACTTCGCCAGCTACGCCTTCGCGCTTCGGGCGCTGATGGAGTCCAAGGCTCCGCTGAAGGGCACGGTCGAGCTGCACCTGACCTACGACGAGGAGGCCGGCGGCGAGATCGGGCCGAAATGGCTGCTCGACCAGGGGATTTCCAAGCCGGATTACGCGGTGTCGGCCAGCTTCGCCTATTCGGTGGTGACCGGGCACAATGGTTGCCTGCATCTGGAGGTGCAGGTCGACGGCAAGTCCGCCCACGCCGCCCGCCCCGACACCGGCCATGACGCGCTGGAGGCGGCGACCGGCATCCTGACCGCGCTCTATGCCCACCGGCCGGAGCTGGCGACGCGCCGCTCCGCCGTCGCCGGCATCACCCACCCGTCGCTGACGGTCGGGCTGATCCAGGGCGGCATCAACACCAACGTGGTGCCCGACCGCGTCACCTTCCGCCTCGACCGCCGCATGATCCCGGAAGAGAATCCGGCGGAGGTCGAGGCAGAACTGCGCGGGCTGATCGAGAAGGCCATCGCCGGCCGGGAGGGCATCCGCGTCTCCATCCGCCGCATCCTGCTGGCCCGCCCCTTCCGCTCGGTCGGCGACGCGCCGCGGCTGGCCGCGCTGTTCGCCGCCCATGCGCAGGAGGTTCTGGGCGTTCCGGTCGGCCAGACCGGCATCCCGCTCTACACCGACGCCCGCCATTATTCGGAGGCCGGCATCCCGACCATCCTCTACGGCGCCGGCCCGCGCGACCTGCTGGAGGCCAACGGCCACCGCGCCGACGAGAAGCTGGTGCTGGAGGATCTGCGCAAGGCCACCCAGGTGGTGGCGCGGTCGCTGGCAGAGCTGCTGGGGGCGGAGCTGCCGGGGTAAGAAGAGAACAAGGTTAGGATAAGGCGACCGCTTACAAGCCCTCTCCCCGGGGGAGAGAGGGCCATTTCACCCGGCCTTGCGGGCGAGATAGCTGCGCAGCGAGGCCGGGACGATCATCCTGTGCATCGGCTTGACCACCAGCATGTAGGCCTTGCCGAGCCGGTTCTTCGTCCGGACCACCGTGGTGACCGCCGCCAGTTGGCGGTCGCCGTCGGGTGGGAGCTTGCGCACCGACAGCCAGACGTCGAGATGCCGGTCGCGGTCGCAGACCACCACCTCGTCCTCCCGGCTTTCGACCAGCGTGAAGATGCCGATCCGGTCGCCGGGCCGGTAGGACCCGGCCGGCTTGGCAGGATCGACGGCGCCGAGCGCGCCCAGATCCTTCAAGCCGAGCAGACGGACCGCCTTGTTGCGCAGCCACATCATCCGCTCGATCCAGGGCGGGCTGGCGGCCAGCACCTGGATGAGAAGTTCGAGCGCCGACAGCCCCGGATCGGGCACGGGAAAGCGGTAGGAATCGTGAAAATCCGCCGCCGGGAGCTGCCGATACAGCGCACAGTCGGCCGGAACGTCCGAAAGCTCGATCCGGTGCATTGGAACGGTCTCCGCGGGACATGGCGATCCCGCAGACGTTCCGCCGCAACCGGGGGCCCTGTCAATACGCCTCCCGTGCCCGTCCCGGAGGGGTGCCCTACCCCACCCGCTCGCCGGATGGCAGCCCTCCGGATGATAGATCCAGGCCCCAGCCGGTCAGGTCTGAGGCGGCAGGATCCGCCTGGGCCGCGCTGTCCAGATTGGCCAGATGGCGGTCGATCATGCGGTCCAGCCGGTCGCGCGCCTCCCAGACCGTCAGGCTGTGGTCGGAGCGGTCGAGATAGGCCACCTCGATGCCGGACAGGCCGTCGAGCGCCCGGCCGCCCTCGCCCAGATGCAGGTAGAACTCGGCCAGCGTCATGTCGCCGCTGCTGTAGACCACCAGAACCCGCCGGCCCTCCGCCGACAGGCGGCGGAACATGCGGAGCGCGTGGCGGGTCAGGCCGGTGCGGAGAAGCACCTTGCGGAGGAAGCGTCCGGCCAGACGCTTGGCCAGCCCGGTCAGGCGGGCGGGCTTGCGGAAGCTGGCGCGCAGCCGGGCCGGCTTCAGCGCCTCGATCAGATATTCCTTGGTGGAGCGGAAGGCGACCGTCCGCATCAGCTCCGACACGGCGATGCCGCCGCCCATCTCGAACCGCCCGGGGTTCAGCACGATCTGGCCAACGACGCGGTCGTCGCCAAGGCCGGCATGCAGGGCGGGCGTGCCGCCGGCGCACAGGCCGATGACGACGATGCGCTCGTGCCCCTGCTCCTCCAGCCAGTTCAGGGCTGCGCGGACGTCGCCCATCACCTCCTTGTTGTAGAGCAGGTTGTCGGGGAAGCCGGGACGGTCGGGGCTGTCGCCGATGCCGGCGGCGTCGATGCGCAGCGAGGTGTAGCCGCGCGCCGCCAGCCGCCGCGCCTGCACCACCGTGGCGCGGCCGGAGCCGACATGGTGGGTGGCGCCGCTGTTCAGGAACAGGATGGCCGGCCGGTTGCCGGCCGGATCGGCCAGGACCGGCGTGCAGCAGATGCCGAACAGCTCCGGCGCGCTGCCGAAGAAGATCGGGCGTTCGACCGCGGTCGGCATCATCAGCCCGGCCGGCCGGTCCGGCGGCGGGGTGGCGCCGGTGGCGACCGGGGCGGCGGCGACGATCCAGCGCAGCACCGGCTCGAACGCGGCGGCGGCCTGGGCGCGCTGCGGCTGCTGGGTCAGCTCCATCATGCCGCTGACGCCCATCGGCTCCGCCATCGCACCCAGCGTGCGCCAGCGCGCGGCCAGCTTCACCGGGGTCTTCCCCTCCGGCCGGTCGGCGATCAGGATGCGCGGCGCCGGCGGGGCCGGCGCGTCGCAGGGGTTGAGGCCGCCCAGCGTCAGCGCGGTTTCCGGCGTCAGCGGCATGCCGATGACGTTCAGCCAGGACGAGCGCTCCGGCGGCTCCGGGTTGCAGACCGGACGCAGCACGATGGAGGACAGCGTCTGCATTTCGCGGACCGCCTTGCGGCCCGAGGTGATCGGCGACAGCAGGACCAGCCTGTCGATGCCCTGCCCGTCCTCCGCCATCTCCAGCGCGGCGGCGGTGGCGAGCAGCGCGCCCATGCGGAAGCCGACCAGGGTCACGTCGGTGACGCCGGTGTCCTCGCGCAGGCGGCGGACCGCCGCCTTGACGCCGTCCAGCCACGCGCGCACCCGGTCGGGCTCGCCGTCGTCGCCGGCCGAATCGCCGGAGCCGGGATAGTCGAACCGCAGCGTCGGCAGCCCGGCGGACGCCAGACTTTCGGCGAAGCTCTTCCAGGCCCGGTGGGCGCACAGCTCCTCGTACCCGTAGGGACCGCAGAGAACCACCCCGCGCAGCCCCTCGGCCGGGTGCAGCCATCCGAAACAACCCTCGAACACCACCGGTGTCGGCTTCATGCGTTCCCCCTGTAGCGGACGGGCGCCAGCGCGTTCAGCGCATGGACCTCGCCGTCTGGCACCATCCGTCCGGCCGATGCCGTCCCGTCCGTAACCCCAACCCCAGACCCATTCCCAGTCCGCGAACCGGCCCGCGGCCGCAGGCGGACAACCCGCTCGACGCCGGGGGCGAGATGGAACCAGCCGTCATCCGCCTGGAACCGCTCGTCCTCGACATGCACCGAACAGGCGAACCGTCCTGTCGCCAGCCGCAACGCCCACTCGTCCCCGCCTGCACTCCCTTGGCGCTCTACCGCCGCCGTCAACCCCAGATCGGCGCGCGGCAGCGAGCGTCCCTTTGGAAAATAATGAGACTCGTCAATTGGTTCCGCGTCCCTTTCGGCCAGCAGCACCTGCGCTGTGACCACATCGTGCGAGATAGGCCCAAACCTGTAGGCGTAGGTCGTGTCAAAAAAGCGGTCGGACATCCCGGCGGCGGCCAGCACCACCGCACCCCTCGCCGGAATAGTCACCGGACGCTCCGCCTTCAGCACCGGGACCGACCCGTCACGCCATGCGGTCAGCCGCAGCAGAGCCTCGACCGGGCGGGCGGTGTCGTTGACCAGATGCACAGCCAGCCCGTTGACGCCCTCGTCGGTCAGGATCACCCGCAGCGGGCGGAAGGCGCGCCGCAGCGCGTACCAGGCAGGCTTGCGTGTGCCGTCGGCGGCGACCACGCCCCAGCCGGCACCCCAACCGCCACTGGGCCAGGGATCACGCCACTGCCAGACCAGCCCGCCGGCACAACTGGAGCCGGCGCGCCGCCACTCGTCGAACACCGTCTGCATCACCTCGCCGGTCACCGCGCGCGACAGGCGGCGGTAGCGGTCGGGGTCCTCGTAGCGCAGGCGGCGCGGATCGACGGCGTAGAGCGTCTCCAGATAATGCTCCCGCACATCCTCGAAGTCCCAGGAGGCGCCGGGGTCGCGCGGAACCCGCTGCTTCCAGCGCGGATGGTGGAGCGCCGGAACGCCGAGCGAATCCTCCTCCGGAAGGTTGGCGAAGGCGAGGCATTCGCTGGCGAAGCGCACGCCGGCACGCCGGGCATCCTCCAGCGGCTTCATGTAGGCGCCGACGCCGTAATAATGGGTCACCCCGGCATTGGCGATGAAGGGCAGCGGCCCGCCGCTGGGCGAGTTCGGCACCTGGATCAGGTCGGGCCGCCGGGCCGTCGTCTCCTCCGCGATCACCGCCATCAGCGCGGCTTGCGTCCAGGAGGCGCGGGGCAGGCCCAGCATGGCCGCCTGCTGTTCCATCTCGCTGCCGCCGCACAGCACCGCCAGCGACGGCGAGGTTTGGGTGCGGTCGAGCAGCTGGGCGATCTCCGCCCGCACGTTGTTCAGGAAGGCGGCGTCGGCGGGATAATCGAAATTGGCGAACATGGCGTCCTGCCAGACCAGAAGGCCCAGCTCGTCGCACAGCTCGAAGAAGGCGTCGCCCTCATACAGCATGGTGCCGCCGACGCGGACCATGTTGGCCCCGGCCTCGCGCAGCCGGCGCAGCTCCGGTTCGTAGACCGCGCGGTCGGACGACAGCCCGACCAGATCGACCGGCACCCAGCAGCCGCCGCGGCAGAACACGCGCTCGCCGTTCACCAGCAGTGCGAAGCCGGTGCCGTCCGCCCCACGGTCGACCGCCAGCGAGCGGAAGCCGACACGGCCAAGCTCCACTTCGACCGATCCAATCCGGGCGGCGACGCCGTGCAGGACCGGCTCGCCATGGGTGTGCGGCCACCAGGGCTCGACACCCAGCAGGGTCAGGTCGGCGGTGAAGCCGTCCACCCCGTCGAAGACGAGCGGTGCCGTGCGGCCGGCGACCTCGACCGAACCGCCGGTGGCAGCCGATGCCCCCTCCACCGTCAGGCGCAGCGACAGATGGCCGTCGCGCCCATCATAAGCGGTGCGCAGGTCGGCGGCGAGCACGCGGCACGGGCCAGCGTCCTCCACCAGCTCCACCGGACGGAAGGGGCCGACGGCATGGATCGGCGGGCACCAGCCCGGCATGTGGCCCAGCAGGGTGGTGCGGACGAAGCGCAGCCCGGCCGGCTCGGCGAGCTTGGGGCGCCAGCGGGCGCGGCCCTTCTTCGCCGCCAGCACCGGGTGCAGGGCGTGGAAGCGGATGGACAGCTCCGCCTCGCCGGTCAGCGTCACCGGCACCTCATGGGCCAGATACATGCTGTCGGAGGTCAGGATGCGCTCGCCGTCCAGCCGCACCTCCGCGATGGTGGCAAGGCCGTGGAAGCGCAGGATGCGGGGACCGTGACCGGTCAGCCGGGTGCAGTAGACGACATCCTTGTCGTGCAGCGGCGCGGGGTCCTCCGCCGACCACAGGCCGGCGGCCTGGAGCGCCTGGGCGGCGGTGCCGGGAACCGGGGCGGGGATGCCCTCCCCGCTGTCCGGTCCGCCGGGCGCCGAGACGGTCAGCGTCCATCCCCGATCCAGAAGGGTCCGCCGCTGTCCCGTGACCGCTCGGATTAGGGCCATCGCCGCTCACCCGTACCGGCGGGCCAGACTGCCCATGACGGTGTCGTGGCCGCGCTCCAGCCGGTCGAAGCTGTCGGTCAGGTCGGGCGCCTTGCGCCGGGCCACCGTGCGGGCCAGCTGGAACTGCATCGCCTTGGCGCCCTCGGCAATCGACTGGCAGGCCTCCACCGCGTCCGCAGGGCCGTCGAGCCAGCGGAGATGGGCGCCCAGCAGTTCGAAATTGGCGCCGAGCTGGCGCAGCAGGTTGAAGGCGTAGAGGTGGAAATACTCCATCGGCCGGGCGAGCAGCCGGTCGAGATGCTCCGGGAAGGCGGCGCGGTAGGCCGTCACCGGGTTGCCGGCCGGACGGCGGGCGAGATGGCGGCGCAGCAGGTCGAGCGAGGCGGTGACCAGCGCCCCGCCCTCCAGCGCCGTCCCGCCGGGCTTCACGAACTCGACATAGGGGAAGAGCGGCCCGGCCGCCGCCGCGGCGACGCCCCGGTAATCGGCGCCGTCGAGCCGGTAGAAGCCGGCATTGTGGAAATAGTCCATCGTGCCGGCACCTGCGTCGATGCGGACGATGCCGACCGTGGTCTTCACATGGGTGGTACCGTAGGAGGTGCCGCGGGTGTCCGGCAGGTGGAAGCCGTCGACCTCCACCAGCACCAGACCGCCATCAGGACTGCGCCGCAGCTGCTCGGCGACATGGGCCTCGACGCTGTCGTAGATCGCCAGCTCCTGCACGCGCAGGCCGTACAGCGCCTCCAGATCCTCCAGCGGCACCTTGAAGAAGGTGAACTGGTCGCCTTCGAAGTCCTGGTTGACGGTGAAGCCCAGCATCGCCCGCGGTTCCAGTCCGCGGGCGTGCAGAGCCTCGATCCACAGATCGACGTAGCAGTTGGTCTCCGGCCAGATGCGTTCCCCCTGGTGCAGGGGATGGCGGTCGTAGCCGTCGGGGTGGCGCGGCGTCCACATGGTGCCGGTTACCCCCACAGGACCTTGCGCACCGACGCCGGCCACTGCGCCGTGTCGAAGCCGTGGTGGCGGAACAGCGCCAGCGCCACGCGTTCCATGCCGAAGCCGACGCAGGCGGTGTGGGCGACGTCGCCGTCGGCGGTGTGGATGTCCCACAGATGGCCGAAATGGTCCTGGTGGTAGTTGAAGCTGAGGCAGGCCGTCGGCTTCTCATGGCTGGTGATCGGGATCAGCAGCTCGAACTTCAGCTTCTGCTCGCGCTGGCTGTTCGACAGCATGGTGCCGGCCCGGCCGAAGAAGGGGTCGTTGGCGACATCGACGTCGAGCGGCACCTCCAGCGAGCCCATCATCTCGCGCCCGCGCTCCAGCCACAGCTCGCGGAACTCCACCACCTGATCGGGGGTACCGATGCGGATGTATTCGCGCATGCGGAACAGCTGCATGCGGGCGGGGTCGATGGAGGGCTCGTGCCGGAAGCAGTAGGAAAAGACGTCGATCAGCTTGCCCTCGCCGGGCAGCGGGCCGCGCCGGGCGATGGTCGGATAGACCGGGTAGCAGGCGGCCGGCGTCATCACCACGTCGGTCGCGACCTGATCCTCGGTCCAGTCCTGGCCCTCCTCCAGCCGGCGCAGCAGGCTGCGGTGCGCCTTCTCGTCGCCGCCGAAGCTGTGGATGGTGCCGGCCAGATGGGGGAAGCTCTTCAGATACTCGCTTTCCTCGAAATACTGGCGGTTCAGGGCCGGCGGGAAGCGCATGACCTCCGCCCCGTCCTGGCCGCCCCAGCGGGTGACCAGCGCGTCGAAGCGCTCCACCACATCCTCGAAGACGCCGCTGCGGCCATAGAGACCGTCCACGCCGGTGGGAATCAGCAGGCCCGCGTCCACCAGCTCGTCGCGATAGGCGGCCTGGGCGGCCGTGATGTCGACCATGTTCATTCGAAGGCCCCCGACCCGTCGCGCTGGACGAGAAGCTGAGTGGAGATGTGCGACATGATGCGGTCGTTGCCGATCATGAGGGCGGCGGAATGGGCGTCGCGCAGGTGGCGGCCCAGGCTGTAGGGGGTGTCGTTGCGGTAGCCGGCGAGACCGCAGGTGCGGATCGCCGCCTCCACCACCTCGCGCACCAGCTCCGAGGTGGTGACCTTCAGCGTGCCCATGGCGGTGGCGAAGGACAGGCTGGTCAGTCGCTCGGGCGAGCCGCAGGCCAGTTCGTACTGGCGGATGGCGGCCAGGATGACGGCCTTCATCTGCTGGAGCTTGGCGGTCGCCTCGGCCAGCCGCACGGCGGACGCCGGGGTGGTGCCGGGCTTGCGCTTGGCCTCCGAGCGGACATAGGCGCGGGCACGGCTGACGGCGTCGGCGGCGATGCCGAGCCAGGTGCTGCTCCACAGGATGTGGGTGACCGGCAGCATGGTCTGGGCCGACAGGTCGGCGTAGGGCAGCGGCAGGATCTGGTCGATGACGCCCGCCGCTTCCAGCCGGTAGCCGTCGGAGCAGGTGCCGCGCATCCCCATCGCGTCCCAGAGGCTGGTCTTCTCCAGCCGGTAGTCGTCCTTGGTCACCACCGCCAGCACCTGATCCGACGACGGGGCGTCGGGGTTGCGCCGGGCGGTGACCAGGATCACGTCCGACTGGTCGCCGTAGGAGATGACCGACGCGTTCTTCGCCAGGGTGAAGCGGTCGCCGTCTGCCTGCACGGCGCAGACGCTGTTGCGGATGTCGCCGCCGGTTTCCTTCTCCGTCGTGGCAGAGCCCAGAAGCAGCTGGCCGGCGGCGATGCGCTCCATCAGCTCGCGGTGCCAGCCGTTGGTTCCATGGTTCACCAGACAGGCGATCTGGATCTGGTGCATCGCATAGATCATGCCGGTGGCGGCACAGCCGCGGGCCAGCGCATGGCAGGCCGCGGCCACATCGAACAGCGGCGCACCGCCGCCGCCGAGGTCCGCCGGGATCATGACGCCCAGCAGCTTCTGCTCGCGCAGGGCGTCGAAGGCTTCGCTGGGGAACCGGCCGTCGCGGTCGACGTCTGCGGCGTGGCGCGCGGCGATCTCGGCGCCGATGCTGCGCGCGCGGGCCACGATATTGGCTGGGGCTGGGGCTGGGACCGAGGCTGGAGTCAGCTCGGCCAAGCCGGCCAGGGCCGCGTTCACGCCTCGCCCCCGTCGACCAGGCCGCGCACCGCGTCGCGGATGGCGGCGATGCTCTCGAAGGTGCGGCGGTTCAGCAGCTTTTCCGGAAACTCGACGTCGAACTGCTCCTCCAGCCCCAGCATCAGGCCGACGCAGCCGTGCGAGGTCAGGCCGGCGGCATAAAGATCGTCGTCGATGGCGAGCGTTCCGGCATCGACCGCCAGCCCGCCGCACTCCGCCAGGACGGAGCGGATGCCGGCGATCGTCTCGTCGTCGGCACCCCCGGCGGGTGGGCGTCCGAGGCCCCCGGCGGCCTGAAAGCCCTCATGGGAAGAATTGGCGTAAGGCGGGCTGGCATCCTGCGGCATTCTCGAATTCCCTCGGGCAAACTTGCTGGTCTGAAGCTAGCCACGCCACCCCGGTGCTTCCACTCGGCATCGGTATGGCCGCACCGCTATCCAAGTGATCGCTTTTTCACCGGTGGGGGTAAGCACAGGGATAGGGTCGGTCGATAGCCCGGATCGCTTTGGTGCTGCCCGCTATGGCCATGATCCTTGCGCATAGACCCAAGCCGGGGCTTGGGCTTGGCCGTTGGAAGACAGGTGGCGCCTGCCCTGCGGCACCGGAGGCCGGACCCCACCGGCGGCGGGCAACAGAGTTTCCTGCGAGCGAAACTTTCCCATCCATTTTGCCTACCTCTTCCGTATAGCGGAAGGACGGCGACTATCTTTTCTCGATCACGGAAAAAGAAGTTGACGGCTGCTCGGGCTGTCGAAAAGCATGCAAGGGCCGGTGTGGCCGATGGTCGCAAGCACCTCGCAGCGCTTGCATTGCCATGATTGCGCACAATGCGGACGCGCAACCTTCAGGGGCGGCTGCCGGCGCCCGGCCAGAGTTCTTGCAGGCCCCGTTCGTGCCGGCCTCGTTTCGTGCAGATCGACCAGCGACCACAGCCGCTCTCAAGGGACACCGACGCCATGACCATCGCCGAACCCTCCGCCCCGCGCTCCGGCCCCGGCCTGTCCGCTACAGAGGCCGGACGCCGTCCGGGCCTGAAGCTGGGGGTGCGGGCGAAGCTGATGCTGGCCTTCGCCGGCATGGCGGCGATGACGGTGGCGGCCAGCGGCGTCGGGCTGATGTCCTTCTCCGCGGTCGAGCGGCCGATGGCGCAGATCGCCGACACCAGCCTGCCGGAGATGGAGCTGGCGACCCGGCTGGCCGGCGAAAGCGGCGCCATCGCCTCGGCCGCCCCGATGCTGGACGGCGCCGCCAGCCAGGAGGAGCGGGAGCGCCTTCGCACGGAGGCGCAGGAGCGCACCCGCGGCTTCCTGTCCCTGGTGGACGAGCTGGCCGGGCGCCGGCCGCAGGACCCGCTTCTGTCGGAGGTGCGCGAAACCGGCAATGCCCTGATCGGCACGCTGGACCGCCTCAACGACGGGGTGGCGCGGCGCCTGTCCCTGCATGACCGGCGGGAGGCGGCCTCCACCCGGCTGGCCCAGACCTATGACGGCTTCCTGAAGACCCTGGCGCCGCTGGTCGACGGGTCGGGCCAGGCGTTGCAGGAAAAGGGCATGGCGCTCGACGGCGGCACCGACCGCGAGATGGGGGCGCTGTCGGACGCGGTGCGCTCGATGATCGCGCTCTACGACCTGCGCGGCGGCATCGCCGGGGCGCTCGACGCCATGAACCGGTCCGGCACGGCGCTCGACGCCAAGGCCATCGGCGAGCAGCAGCAGGCCTATCTGGAAGCCTCGTCGCAGGTGACGGCCACGCTCGGCACGCTGGGCGACCGGCTGCCGGCCGACGCCTCCGGCAAGATCGACGCGCTGTTCCTGTTCGGCTACGGCAAGGACAATGTGTTCGACCTGCGCCGCGCCGCGCTGGACGGCACCGAGAACAGCAGCGGGTCGGTGGACCGGCGGCTGGCCGAGCGGCTGAGCTCCGCCCGGACGCAGGCCGCACAGCTGCTCACCCTGCTGAACGCGCCGCTGCGCAAGGTGCAGAGCGACATCAAGCGCGCCAACTTCGACATCCGGTCCCAGGTGCAGGAGGCGGTGCAGGACCTGCTCGGCCGCGGGCTGGAGCAGTTCCGCACGAACCTGGAGCTGTCGACCTACGGCACCGCCCTGACCGGCGCCCTGAACGAGGCGTCGCAGGCCCCCGACGACGCCCGGCTCGACCTCTTGGAAAAGCGCTTCTCCTCCGCCTCCTCCTCCCTGTTCGAGCGCATCGGCACGCTGCGCGCCCAGGCCGGCGACAATGCCGCCGGCACCGAGGTTCTGGCCGCGCTGGTGAAGGCGCTGATCGGCTTCGGCCGCGGCGAGGAAGGGGTGATCGCGCTGCGCCGCGGCGAACTGGCGGCGATGGCGGAAACCGAGCGGATGCTCACCGAGAACCGGCAGCTGGCCCAGCGCTTCGCCGCCACGGTGGACCGCAAGATCGCCGCGATGCGGGAGGAGGCCAAGGCCGCCGTCGCCGGCACCGACGACATCATCGCCGCCGGGCGCAAGATGCTGATCCTGTTCGCGGTCGGCAGCCTGATCGGTGCCGCCGCCCTGGCTTGGCTGGTGGTGGGCCGCCACATCGTCGCGCGCCTCAGCGCGCTGTCAGAGGCGATGCGGGCGATTGCCGCCGGCAGGCTCGACGCGGCGATCCCCGCCGCCGGTTCGGATGAGATCGGCGACATGACCCGCGCCCTGATGGTCTTCCGCGACACCGCCAACGAAGCGAAGGCCGCCAACGCGCGGGCCGAGGCCGAACGCGGCCGGGCGGCCGGCGAACGCCGTCGCGCCATGGTCGAGATGGCCGAGAATTTCGAAAGCAGCGTGCGCGGCGTGCTGGACCGCGTCGCCCAGGCGGCCGGCGAGATGCAGAGCATGGCCGAGCGCATGAGCAGCAGCGCCGACCTGACCGCCGGAGAGGCGACGACCGCCGCCGGCAGCTCCCAGCAGGCCGAGGGCAACGTCAAGGCGGTGGCGGCGGCGACGGAGGAGCTGTCGGCCTCGATCCAGGAGATCGGCACCCAGGTCCACGCCTCCAGCCAGATCGCCCGCAAGGCCGCCGACGAGGCGGAGCGCACCGACCGCACGGTGGAGGGGCTGGCCCAGACCGCCGGCCGCATCGGCGAGGTGGTCGGGCTGATCCAGTCCATCGCCGGCCAGACCAATCTGCTGGCACTCAACGCCACCATCGAGGCGGCCCGCGCCGGGGAGGCCGGCAAGGGCTTCGCCGTCGTGGCGTCGGAGGTGAAGGGCCTCGCCACCCAGACGGCGAAGGCGACGGAGGACATCTCCGCCCAGATCGCCGCCATGCAGTCGGTGACGCAGGAGGCGGTGGACGCCATCCGCTCCATCGCCGGCACCATCCGCGAAGTGAACGAGATCGCCGCCACCATCGCCGCCGCGGTGGAGCAGCAGAGCGCGGCCACCCGCGAGATCGCCCGCAACGTCGGCGAGGCGGCGGACAGCACCCAGCATGTCCGCGGCAACATCGACAGCGTCGCCGATGCGGCGCGGGAGTCCGGGGAGTCGGCCAACCGCGTGCTGTCGGCCTCCTCCACCGTGCAGGAGCAGCTGCGGACGCTGGCCGGTCAGGTCGACGGGCTGGTCGGGGAAATGCGGGCAGCCTGAAAGCGAGCCGCTCCGGGATAGCCGGAGCGGCTCGCATCAGCCCTTCAGCGGCTTGGTCCGGCTGGTTTCCGGCGGCTTGCGCACAGGCAACGGGGGAGCGGCCTTTTCCATGCCGCCCTCGCCCAGATAGGTCTGCGCCGCGGCCACCACCGAGCGCCAGGGCCGTTGCAGCGGGAATTCCGGCCAGCCGCCGGAGAACAGGCCGGAGATCATCCAGCCCGCCATCAGCGTCACCGCCAGCTGTTCGGAAAAACCGCCGGTCTTCAGGATCGGCAGGGCGAAGTTGCGCCGCCGCTTGATCGGCCACAGCAGCGGCAGCCCGGCCGGCGTCAGCATGTCGCCGGCCAGATGGGTGAGGTAGCCGACGATGAACGGGATCAGCACATGCTGATAGGCCGCATGTTCGTGCAGGACCCACAGGCAGCCGACGATGGCGAGGGCGGAATGGGTGACGCCGCGATGGCCGAAGATGTTGGAGATCGCGGTGGAGAGCGGCTTGACCAGCTGGCCGAGCGTCGATTTCGGATGGTCGATGTCCGGGGCGAGCGCCCCCAGAATCGCCGCCCCGAAGGCGACCGCGTCGAAGGTCATCCCGTACCGGCTCGACAGGTAGAACCAAGTGGCGCCACCGACGATTATGTGAGAGGACGCCATCACCGTCGGGTCACCGGGGGCCTGAAGCTTGTCTCTGTCGGGGCGGCATCCGGCCGAACCCGAAATGGGGGTAGCCTGACATTAGAATACTCCGCGCCCTAAGAACAATAAGCCAAGGTAAAACAAGGGATTCCGAAAACGCATAACCTCCATGCGTTCGGCAACGGTGGGTTGCCGGCGGCACGACTTTGAATCGCCGGCAGCCGGCGGCGGCCGGTCAGGACGGCCAGCGTCCAGACGCTTTCCACGCCGCCATTCTTCGTCCGAACGCGCCGGCAGCGGTCGCGGCGGGGTAGTCGGCTACCGCTGCGGGTGGCCGGCGCTTAATGGCATTACTCCGGTCCGGCACGGGTGGGGCACATTCCCCACACGCAATGCTCTGGCATAGTTTCGCGGACTTGCCGGCGGCCTCAAGCCGGGACAAATGCCAGGGAGTGGTCGTCGATGAGATCGAAGGATTTCGTGCGCGCGGCGGAAGGAACGCTGGAAGGACCGCTGGGCAGCAGCAGGACCGCTGCGGTCGACAGCTTGGCCGCCAATGTCCTGGCCAAGGACCGCTTCGCCGCCTGGACGGTGTCGGTCGCGTTCCTGTTCGTTCTGTGTGCCGATACGTTGCTCGGTGTCGTCTTCCGCCCCTATCTGGATGGCGGCACCGGCGACACCACGGTGTGGGATGTCCTGCTGCTGGTGGCGGGCCGGTCGCCGGAACGGCTTCCGCTCGACAGCTGGGAACCCATGATGACGGCCTTCACCTGGCTGCGCGAGCATGGGAAGGAGAATGTCTATGACGCCGTCTTCTTCACCCAGCATGTGAAGTTCCAGTATCCGCTGACCTCGCTGCTGGTGATGGAGGCGCTGTCGGCGGTCGGGCTGCTGCATCTGCGCATCTATGCCCTGATCAACCTGCTGATGGTCGTCGCAACGGCGGGCGGCATGGCGCTGCTGATGCGCGAACTGGCGGAGCGCATGGGCTTCGACCGGGCGATGCGCGGCGGCGTCAGCCGGCTGACCCTGGCCGCCCTGGGAGCGGTGGCGGCGCTGTGCTTCTATCCGGTGGTCAAGGCCTTCGCCGTCGGCCAGATCCAGGTCTGGCTGAACGCCGCCTTCGTCTTCGCCACCCTGTTCTACCTGCGCGACCGGCGGGTGCTGGCCGGCGTGCTGCTCGGCGCCTCGACCCTGATCAAGCCGCAGATGTCGCTGTTCCTGGTCTGGGCGCTGCTGCGGCGGGAATGGGGCTTCGCCGTCGGCTGGGCCGCCGTGGTGACCCCCGGCTTCGCCGCCGCCTGCGCGCTCTACGGCTTCGGGCCGTCGCTGCATTACCTCGACGTGCTGTCCTTCCTGGGCCAGCATGGCGAAAGCTACTACTCCAACCAGACCGTCAACGGGCTGCTGCACCGCCTGCTGCACAACGGCCCCAACCTGATGTCGACCACCAACGGCGACACCGAATGGCGGGGCAGCGCCTTCGCCCCTTACCATCCGCTGGTCCACATCGCGACGCTGGTCTCCGGCGTGGCCTTCGTCCTGTTCGGCCTGCTCTGGCGGATAAGGAATGGCGGGCGGCAGCCTGTCGCGTCCTTCCTGGTGGCCGGCACCTGCTTCACCATCGGCACGCCCATCGCCTGGGTCCCGCATTACGGCGTCCTGCTGCCGGTCTGCGCCTATCTGCTGTTCGTGCTGATCGACCGGGCGGCGCTGGAACGAACCACAGGCGACCGGCGCCGGAGCCTGGGCCGGCTGATTATGCTCGGCGCCGGCTTCGCGATCCTGAGCAACGACTTCTTCCATCCCCTGAGCGAGCTTGCCGACACCTCCTACAACATCCTGCAATCCTACCTGTTCTTCACCGCCCTGATGCTTCTCCACCTGCTGGTAACCACCGCCGACGTGCCGGGCGATGCGCCGGGCAGTGCATCGGGGGCGGCCCGGCGGTCCTGAAAGGGCGCCTCCTGAGGGATCGGCGGAACGCCGGGGCTCGGGTGCCTGTTGGTGGGCGAGATGACCCAACCGGCAGGAAGGAGACCCGTCATGGCACGTTACTCAGGATCGGATTACCCGCATCGGGACGGCACGGGCTGGCTGTCGCCACGCGGGCTGGCGATGATGGCCGGCGGCGCGGCGCTGGCCCTGGTGGCTAGCCGGCTGCTGCTGCCGGTGGTGGCGCAGCTGGCCGGCACCGCCCGCCATGCCGCCGGGCGCGACGGCATCGACGCGCTGATCGACGACCATCGCCACATCCAGGCTCTGCTGGTCGAGATGGTGCAGACCCCCATCGACGCGCCGGGCCGCCGCACCCAGCTGCTGCTGCGGCTGAAGCGCCGGCTGGCCGCCCATGCCATGGCGGAAGAGGACGTCGTCTATCCGCTGCTGCACGAGGAGGCCCGCAAGGAGGAGGACGCCAAGCATCTCTACGGCGAGCATGCCGAGATGAAGATGCACCTCTTCACCCTGGAACAGACGCCGAAGGACGACCCTAGCTGGCTCGCCGTCGCGCTCGACCTGAAGCGCATCGTCGACGGCCATATCCGGCAGGAGGAGGAGATCGACTTCCCCGCCCTGCGCAACAGCCTGGACGACGGCCAGACCGCCATCATGTCCGGCAATGTCGCCCGCGAAAAGGCACTGATCCTTTGACTGTCCACCAAAGGTAAGGAGGCGCCCGGCGGCGGAACGCTCCGTCCGCCGGGCCTGTTGCCCCCCAGACGACCGTAAGCAAGTCGATGAGGGGAAATTTCCATGAGAGCACTGGTCTGGCACGGCGCCAACGACATCCGCTGCGACACGGTCCCCGATCCGGAGATCGAGCATCCGCGCGACGCCATCGTCAAGGTGACGACCTGCGCCATCTGCGGCTCCGACCTCCACCTGCATGACAATGTCATGCCGGGCATGGAGAAGGGCGACATCGTCGGCCATGAATTCATGGGCGAGGTGGTGGAGGTCGGTGCCGAGGCCAAGAGCGCGCTGAAGGTCGGCGAGCGGGTGGTGGTTCCCTTCACCATCTGGTGCGGCGAGTGCGACCAGTGCCGCCGCGGCAACTATTCGGTCTGCGAGCGCTCCAACCGCAACAAGGCGCTGGCCGACAAAATGTTCGGCCACACCACCGCCGGGCTGTTCGGCTACACCCACCTGACCGGCGGCTATGCCGGCGGGCAGGCCGAATATGTGCGGGTGCCGATGGCCGACCGCACCCACATCAAGATCCCCGGCGGGCTGACCGACGAACAGGTGCTGTTCCTGGGCGACATCTTTCCCACCGGCTGGCAGGCTGCCGCCCAGTGCGACATCCAGCCGACCGACACCGTGGCGATCTGGGGCTGCGGCCCGGTCGGGCAGATGACGATCCGCAGCGCCATCCTGCTCGGCGCCAAACAGGTCATCGCCATCGATTGCGTGCCGGAACGGCTGGCGATGGCCAAGGCCGGCGGCGCGATCACGATCGATTTCGAAGAGGAAAGCGTCGTCGAGCGACTGAACGAGCTGACCGGCGGCAAGGGTCCGGAGAAATGCATCGACGCCGTCGGCATGGAGGCGCACGCCACCGCCACGCTCGACAGCATCATGGACCGGGCCAAGCAGGCGCTGATGCTGGAATCGGACCGCGCCCATGTGCTGCGCGAGATGATCTATGTCTGCCGCCCGGCCGGCACGCTGTCGATCCCCGGCGTCTATGGCGGGCTGGTCGACAAGATGCCCTTCGGCATGGCGATGAACAAGGGACTGACCTGGCGCATGGGCCAGACCCACGTCAACCGCTGGACCGACGATCTGCTGAACCGCATCCAGGAGGGACAGATCGACCCGTCCTTCGTCATCACCCACACCGTTCCGCTCGACCGGGGACCCGAGATGTACAAGACCTTCCGCGACAAGCGGGATGGCTGCATCAAGGTGGTCCTCAAGCCCTGAGGTGACATCATGGCCTATTACGACCGCTCCTCGGCCGGAGACACCCTCGCCCGCGGGCTGGGCTGGTTCAGCATCGGCCTCGGCGTCGCCGAAGTGATGGCGGGCCGCAGCATTGCCCGCTGGATGGGGATGGAGGACAGGACCAACCTGATCCGCGCCTATGGCGTGCGGGAGATCACCGCCGGCGTCGGCCTGCTGGCGCTCGGCGATCCCAAGCCCTGGATCTGGAGCCGGATCGCCGGCGACGCCGTCGACATGGCGACGCTGGCGGCGGGGATGGAGAACAATCCGCGCGCCGGCAACGCCCGCATCGCCTTCGGCGCGGTGATGGCGGTGACGGCGCTCGACGCGGTCTGCGCCCAGAAGCTACACCAAGAGGAGGCTTATTACCGCAGCCTGCCGGTGCCGGACTACAGCGACCGCAGCGGCTTCCCCCGTCCGGTCTCCGCCATGCGGGGTGCGGCCAGCGACGCCCCTATCGGCGAGGACATGCGGACGCCGAAGATCCTGCGGTTCCAGGGCGCCGCCAAGCCGGCGCAAAGCCAGTCCGCCCAGGGCTGACCGACAGATTCCGACTCTCAAAACAAGGACCGCCCGCCGCAGGACTGCGGCGGGCGGTCTTCATGTCGTCAGGACGACAGAGTCGCGGTCAGGACGACAGCGTCTTGTTGATCTTCAAAGCCAACAGCGTGCAGACCGCGCCGGACAGCAGATAGAGGCCGGACGCCATCAGCCCGAAATGGCTGGACAGGAACAGGGCGACGAAGGGCGCGAAGCCGGCGCCGAACAACCAAGCCAGATCGGAGGTCATCGCCGACCCGGTGTAGCGGTATTGCTGGCTGAAGCCCGACGCCACCGACCCCGACGACTGGCCGAAGGACAGGCCGAGGATGACGAAGCCCAGCACCATGAACACCAGCTCGCCCATTTTGCCGCCGTCGAGCAGCATCGGGGCGAAGCCGCTGAACACCGCGATGGCCGCCGCACAGGTGCCGAGCAGCGTGCGCCGCCCGACCCGGTCGGCGATGTAGCCCGAGGCGACGATGGCCACGACGCCGAAGGCGGCGGCGATCACCTCGATCACCAGGAAGACGCCGGTCTCCTGATTCGCGTTCAGGAAGATCCAGGACAGCGGGAAGACGGTGACCATGTGGAACAGGGCGAAGCTCGCCAGCGGGGCGAAGGCGCCGATCACCACGCGCTTGCCTTCCACCTGCAGCGTCTCCACCACGGGGGCGGGCTGCAGTTCCCGGTTCACGAACAGGCGCTCGAACTCCGGCGTCTGTACGAGTCGCAGGCGGGAGAACAGGGCCACCACGTTGATGGCGAAGGCGACGAAGAAGGGATAGCGCCAGCCCCAGGCGAAGAAATCCTCCGCCGACAGGCTGTTGACCATGTAGGCGAACAGGCCGCTCGCCACGATCAGGCCGATGGGCGCGCCCAGCTGCGGGATCATGGCGTACCAGCCGCGCCGGTTCTCCGGCGCGTTCATCGCCAGGAGCGAGGCCAGACCGTCCCAGGTGCCGCCGAGCGCGACACCCTGCCCGATGCGGGACAGGGCCAGCAGCCATGCGGCGGCGACGCCGATGGACTCGTAGCCCGGCAGGAAGGCCAGCGCCACGGTGGAGATGCCCAGCAGGAACAGGGCGATGGTCAGCTTGGCGCTGCGCCCGTAATTCTCGTCGATGGCCATGAAGATGAAGGTGCCGATCGGTCGCGCGACGAAGGCCAGCGCGAAGATGGCGAAAGACCACAGGGTCCCGGTCAGCGGATCGACATAGGGGAACACCAGCTTCGGGAAGACGATCACGGAAGCGATGGCGTAAACGAAAAAGTCGAAAAACTCGGAAGTTCGGCCAATGATCACGCCGATGGCAATCTCACCGGGATTGATCCCGTGATGCCGCGCGTTCACCAGCCTTCCGTCCCGTTCTACGGCCGCAATCGATGAAGTCATCATGTCGGCTCCGGCTGCGTAATTTCGCTTGCGATGATCCGCGGATCATACAATATGTCACCGCAACAGTCGGTGATCTGTCAAGCACGCAGGAGTGAGGCATTGGACAAATTGTCCAATGTCGGGGCTAGGCTATTGCCGCTAGCTCTCTCCCCAAAGCAAACCTTCGATACAGGTCCTGCCTTGAGCCGTTATCGCGCAATCGCCCTGCTGCCAGTGATGGCGGCGTTGAGTGGCTGCAACCTGGTCGTGCTGAACCCGGCCGGCGACGTTGCAAGCCAGCAGGGTGACCTTGTGGTCATCTCAACCCTGCTGATGCTCCTGATCATCGTCCCGGTCATGGCGCTTACCGTGCTGTTCGCCTGGCGTTACCGTCAGTCGAATAACACAGCCCGCTACGAACCGGACTGGGACCATTCGACGCAGCTTGAACTGGTGATCTGGGCCGCCCCGCTGCTGATCATCATCTGCCTGGGTGCCATCACCTGGGTGACCACCCACAAGCTCGATCCCTACCGTCCGCTCGACCGCATCGCGGCCGACAAGCCCGTTCCGGCCGGCGCCAAGCCGCTGGACGTGCAGGTGGTGGCGCTCGACTGGAAATGGCTGTTCGTCTATCCGGAATACGGCATCGCGTCCGTGAACGAGATGGCGGCCCCGGTCGACCGGCAGATCCGCTTCAGCCTCACCGCCTCGACGGTGATGAACTCGTTCTACGTTCCGGCGCTGGCCGGCATGATCTACACCATGCCGGGCATGGAGACGAAGCTCCACGCCGTGATCAACGAGCCGGGGACCTACAAGGGTTTCTCGTCCAACTACAGCGGTGCCGGCTTCTCGCACATGCGCTTCGCCTTCCTCGGCCTGTCGAACCAGGATTTCGACGGCTGGGTGTCCAAGGTGAAGACGGCCGGCGGCTCGCTCGACCGCAACGCCTATCTGGCGCTGGAAAAGCCGAGCGAGGCCGTCCCGGTCCAGCATTTCGGCACCGTCGATCCGAAGCTGTTCAACGCCGTCGTGAACATGTGCGTCCGTCCCGGCACCATGTGCATGAGCGACATGGCAGCCATCGACCGCGCGGGCGGGCTGAACGCCGGCGGCAAGGCCGCGGCCGATGCCATCCTGCGGGCCAACACGCTGGCCGGGTTCCCGGACACGCAGGCGACCGGCCTGTGCACCGTCGCCGAGGCTGTTGAAGCCGCCGCAAACTCGGGCGCCGTGCAGCGCCCCACCGTCACGCCGATCAGCGCGTCCGCCTCCCCGGCCGGGCCGCAGCGGCTGGCCAATCCCTGATTGGGCACACCGGCATGCTTGAGACACTGACGACCTTCCTCTTCGGGCGCCTCAGCCTGGAGTCCTTCCCCTATCACGAGCCCATCGTCGTCGCGACCTTCTTCGCGGTGATGCTGGGCGGCATCGCGCTGGTCGCCGCCCTCAGCTATTTCAAGCTGTGGGGCTATCTGTGGAAAGAGTGGTTCACCACCGTCGACCACAAGCGCATCGGCATCATGTACATGATCCTGGGCCTGATCATGCTGCTGCGCGGCTTCGCCGACGCCATCATGATGCGCGCCCAGCAGGCCATGGCCTTCAACGGCAGCGAGGGCTACCTCAACTCGCACCACTTCGATCAGGTCTTCACCGCCCACGGTGTGATCATGATCTTCTTCGTCGCGATGCCCTTCGTGACGGGGCTGATGAACTATGTCGTGCCGCTGCAGATCGGCGCCCGCGACGTGTCCTTCCCGTTCCTGAACAATTTCAGCTTCTGGATGACCGTCGGCGGCGCCGTCCTGATCATGGCCTCGCTGTTCATCGGTGAGTTCGCGCGCACCGGCTGGCTGGCCTATCCGCCGCTGTCGGGGCTGGAGGCCAGCCCGGACGTCGGCGTCGACTATTACATCTGGGCCTTGCAGGTGGCGGGCGTCGGAACGACGCTGTCGGGCATCAACCTGATCTGCACGATCGTGAAGATGCGCGCCCCCGGCATGACCATGATGAAGATGCCGGTCTTCACCTGGACCTCGCTCTGCACCAACGTCCTGATCGTCGCCTCCTTCCCGATCCTGACCGCCGTTCTGGTCCTGCTGTCGCTGGACCGCTATGCCGGCACGCATTTCTTCACGAACGACATGGGCGGCAACCCCATGATGTACGTGAACCTGATCTGGATCTGGGGCCATCCGGAAGTCTACATCCTGATCCTGCCGTGCTTCGGCATCTTCTCGGAAGTGACCTCCACCTTCACCGGCAAGAAGCTGTTCGGCTACACCTCGATGGTCTACGCGACCGTCGTCATCACCATCCTGTCCTATCTGGTGTGGCTGCACCACTTCTTCACCATGGGTTCGGGCGCCAGCGTGAACTCGTTCTTCGGCATCACGACGATGATCATCTCGATCCCGACGGGTGCGAAGATCTTCAACTGGCTGTTCACCATGTATCGCGGCCGCATCCGGTTCGAACTGCCGATGATGTGGACCATCGCCTTCATGCTGACCTTCGTGCTCGGCGGCATGACCGGCGTTCTGCTGGCGGTGCCGCCGGCCGACTTCGTCCTGCACAACAGCCTGTTCCTGATCGCCCACTTCCACAACGTCATCATCGGCGGCGTGCTGTTCGGCCTGTTCGCCGGCATCTACTACTGGTGGCCGAAGGCCTTCGGTTTCCGCCTCGACCCGTTCTGGGGCAAGATGTCCTTCTGGTTCTGGGTGATCGGCTTCTATTTCGCCTTCATGCCGCTCTACGTCCTGGGCCTGATGGGCGTCACCCGCCGCCTGCGCGTGTTCGAGGATCCGTCGCTGCAGATCTGGTTCCAGATCGCCGCCTTCGGCGCCGTCCTGATCGCGCTCGGCATCGGGTCGTTCCTGATCCAGATCGCCGTCAGCATCCTGAAGCGCAAGCAGCTGGTCGACGTGTCGGGCGACCCGTGGCATGGCCGCACCCTGGAATGGGCGACCTCCTCGCCGCCGCCGGACTACAACTTCGCCTTCACGCCGGTCATCCATGACAACGATGCCTGGTGGGACATGAAGAAGCGCGGCTATGCCCGTCCGCTGGAGGGCTTCCGCCCGATCCACATGCCGAGCAACACCGGCACCGGCATTATCCTGGCCGGCCTCAGCACGGTGCTCGGCTTCGCCCTGATCTGGCACATCTGGTGGCTGGCCGCGGTGAGCTTCGTCGGCCTGCTGGCGGTCGCCATCAACCATACCTTCAACTACAACCGCGACTTCCACATCCCCGTGGATGAGGTGGTGCGGACCGAGAGCGAGCGGACCCGTCTGCTCTCCGGACAGGTGTAAAGCATGACGACGACCGTTGAAGCCATGCATGGCGGCCACGCGGGGCACGACACCCCGCGCGGCGCCACCCCGCCCGTCTTCCATGTGACGGACGAGCACGCCCACGAGGGAGCCAGCACCGCGCTCGGCTTCTGGATCTACCTGATGAGCGACTGTCTCATCTTCGCGGTGCTGTTCGCGACCTACGGCGTGCTGGGCACCAGCTACGCCGCCGGTCCGACGCCGAAGGAGCTGTTCGACCTGAAGCTGGTGGCGCTGAACACCTCCATGCTTCTGTTCTCGTCCATCACCTACGGCTTCGCCATGCTGGCGATGGAGAAGGGCCGCACCGCCCAGACCCAGGGCTGGCTGGCGATCACGCTGCTGTTCGGCCTCGCCTTCCTGGGCATCGAGCTGTTCGAGTTCGCCCACATGATCCATGAAGGCGCCGGCCCGTGGCGCAGCGCCTTCCTGTCGTCCTTCTTCACGCTGGTCGGCACCCACGGCCTGCACGTCACCTTCGGCAGCGTGTGGCTGGTGACGCTGATGGTCCAGGTCGCCCGCCGCGGCCTGATCCCGGCGAACCGCCGGCGCCTGATGTGCCTCAGCATGTTCTGGCACTTCCTGGACGTCATCTGGATCGGTGTGTTCACCTTCGTCTATCTGATGGGAGCGCTGCGATGAGCACCCACGCGCACAGCGACCACCACGCCGATCACGGGCACGACCACGGTCACGGGGGCCATGGGGCTCACGGCGGCCATGGCCATGACGACCACGGCCACCCCGCGGGCGCCCACGGCACCTTCGGCAGCTATATGATCGGCTTCGTCCTGTCGGTGATCCTGACGGTCATCCCGTTCTGGCTGGTGATGAACGGCACGCTGGACAACACGACCACCACGGTCGTGATCCTGGCTCTGGCCGTCGTCCAGATCATCGTCCACATGGTCTATTTCCTGCACATGAACGGCCGTGTCGAAGGCGGCTGGTCGATGCTGGCGATGATCTTCACGATCATCGTCGTGGTCATCATGTTCGCCGGTTCGCTTTGGGTGATGTACCACCTGAACGCCAACATGATGCCCGGCCACGACATGAGCAAGATGCCGTGACCGGACTGCCGTCCGCGCCCCCTGCGGGCGGTTCTTCGGTGAAGAGGGCCCGCCCGGCTTGGGCGCTGGCCCTCTTCGGCCTTCTGGCGCTCGCCGGCATCGCCGGCCTGACCGCGCTCGGCATCTGGCAGCTCGAACGCCGGGTGTGGAAGCTCGACCTGATCGAGCGGGTGGACGCCCGCATCCACGCCTCCCCCGTCCCGGCTCCGGGGCCGGAGGCGTGGGCTTCGGTCGGCGCCGCGTCGGACGAATACCGCCGGGTCGCCGTCACCGGGCGGTTCCTCAACGACCGCGAGACGCTGGTGCAGGCCGTCAGCGACCTGGGCGGCGGCTTCTGGGTGATGACGCCGCTGGTCACCGACCGCGGCTTCACCGTCCTGGTCAACCGCGGCTTCGTGCCGCCGGACAGGCGCGATCCCGCGACCCGCGCCGACGGGCAGCCGCACGGTCAGCAGGGGGGCGAGGTGACCGTCACCGGCCTGCTGCGCCTGACCGAGCCGAAGGGCGGCTTCCTGCGCAGCAACGACCCGGCCGCCGGCCGCTGGTATTCCCGCGACGTGGCCGCCATCGCCGCCGCGACCGGGCTGGAGCAGGCCGCCCCCTATTTCATCGACGCCGATTCAACCCGCAATCCCGGCGGCTGGCCGGTCGGCGGGCTGACGGTGGTCAGCTTCCCCAACAGCCATCTCGGCTATGCGCTGACCTGGTTCGCGCTGGACCTGATGCTGATCGGCGCCGTCCTGTTCGTGATCCGCAGCGAGATGCGGCGCCGGCGGGCCTGAAGGAAAGCGAAAAAACGCCCAGCGGAAAACAGGCGTCCTAAAACTCCCCGCCCGCCGGTAACTCTCTATATAAGTCGATGGGCTGATGAACCGGGTGAGGAACAGGACGTCTTTCGTGCGCGACACCACCGACCGCAAAAACCTGTTCCTGCTCGTCCAGCTGCGTTGGCTTGCCGTCGTCGGGCAGATCGTGACGATCCTGATCGTCCATTCGCAGATGGGCATCCGCCTGCCGCTGCTGCCGATGGCGGCGGTCATCTTCGTCCTGATCGCGCTGAACATCGCCAGCCTGATCCAGATCCGCCGCAGCTCCGACGTTTCCAACACCCAGCTGTTCCTGGAACTGCTGATCGACGTCTGGGCGCTGACCTTGCAGCTCTATCTCAGCGGCGGCGCCTCCAACCCCTTCATCTCGCTGTATCTTCTTCAGGTGGCGCTGGGGGCGGTGCTGCTGGAGGCCTGGTCGGCCTGGGCGCTGGTTCTGGTGGCGACCGCCGGCTTCACCTGGCTGATCGGCACCCACCAGCCGCTGCCGCTGCCGCCCGCCTATGAGGGCGAGCTGTTCAGCCTGCACATCCAGGGCATGTTCATCTGCTTCGTGCTGGCAGCGAGCCTGCTGGTCCCCTTCCTCACCCAGATCAACCGCAACCTGCGCGCCCGCGACGCCTTTCTGGCCGAGCTGCGCCAGCGTTCCATGGAAGAGGCGCACATCGTCCGCATGGGCCTGCTGGCGTCGGGTGCGGCGCATGAGCTGGGGACGCCGCTCGCCACCCTGTCGGTGATCGTCAACGACTGGCGCCGCATGCCGTCGCTGACCTCCGACCCCGATCTGGCCGACGAGATGGCGGAGATGCAGAACCAGATCGACCGCTGCAAGACCATCGTGTCGGGCATCCTGATGTCGTCGGGCGAGGCCCGCGGCGAAGGCACGGTGCGCACGACGGTCAAGGGCTTCCTCGACGGGCTGGTGGAGGACTGGCTGTCCAGCCGGTCGCCCAAGCGCTTCGACTACGACAACACGGTCGGCCCGCAGGAACGGATGATCGCCGACCTCGCCCTGAAACAGGTGCTGTTCAACGTGCTGGACAATGCGCTGGAAGCCTCGCCGGGCTGGATCGGCGTCGCGGCCCTGCGGCAGGGCGACAATCTGGTGGTGGCGGTCAACGACGGCGGCCCCGGCTTCGACCCCGCCATTCTGGAGGAACTGGGCAAGCCCTACCGCTCCACCAAGAAGCGGCCGGGCAGCGGGCTCGGCCTGTTCCTGGTGGTCAATGTGCTGCGCAAGCTGGGCGGGACGGTTTCGGCCAAGAACCGGCCGGGCGGCGGCGCCACCGTGACGCTGACCCTGCCGCTGTCCGCCCTGTCGCCCGGAGGCTCCGATGGAGACGATTGAGTTGGAAGAGGAAATCCTCCGCACCCTGCTGATCGTCGAGGACGATGCGTCCTTCGCCAAGGCGCTGCGTCGGTCCTTCGAGCGCCGCGGCTACGAGGTCCATGCCTGCGCCGGGCTGGAGGAGATGCGGGAGCTTTTGCAGACGCTGGACCCCGACTATGCCGTGGTCGACCTGAAGCTCGCCACAGGATCGGGGCTGGAATGCGTGAAGGAACTGCACGAGGCCGACGAGGAAACCCGCATCGTCGTGCTGACCGGGTTCGCCAGCATCGCCACCGCGGTGGAGGCGATCAAGCTGGGCGCCTGCCATTATCTGGCGAAGCCGTCGAACACCGACGACATCGAGGCCGCCTTCGACCGCACCGAGGGCGACACCTCCATCGCCCCGACCGTCCGCACCACCTCGATCAAGAATCTGGAGTGGGAGCGCATCCACGAGACGCTGGTGGAGACGAACTTCAACATCTCCGAGACCGCAAGACGGCTCGGCATGCACCGGCGCACCCTGGCGCGCAAGCTGGAGAAGAAGCGGGTGCCGTGAGGGGGCACCCGCGGCCAACCCCTTACGAAAACTCCCGCACCGTGTGCAGGTGGTTGAGCGGGCCGTGCCCGTGGCCGAGGCCGGGGGCGGTCAGGATCGCCGTCTCGACATAGCGGCGGGCGCGGGCGACCGCGTCGTGGGTGTTCAGGCCCTGGGCCAGACCGGCGGCGATTGCCGAGGACAGGGTGCAGCCGGTGCCGTGGGTGTGGGGGGTGTGGACGCGGCGGCCCTCGAACACCGTCTCGCCCTCCTCGGTCAGCAGCAGGTCGTAGAGGGTGTCGTCCTCCAGATGGCCGCCCTTCAGCAGGACCGATTTCGGGCCGAAGCTCAGCATCAGCTCGGCGGCGCGGCGCATGTCGTCGAGGTCGCGGATCGGCAGGTCGGTCAGCGCCTCGGCTTCCGGCAGGTTGGGCGTCACCACCTCGGCCAGCGGCAGCAGGCGCCGGCGCAGGGTCAGCACGGCGTCGGGGTCGAGCAGATGGTGGCCGCTCTTGGCGATCATCACCGGATCGAGCACCAGCGGCACATTGACGGCGCGCGCCTCGTACTCCGTCGCCACCGCCTCGATGACCGGGGCGTTGGCGAGCATGCCGATCTTCACCGCGTCGGCGCCGATATCCTCCAGCACCAGCTTCATCTGCAAGGCGACGAAGGCGGGATCGACCGGCACCACGCCATAGACGCCGGTGGTGTTCTGCGCCGTCAATGCGGCGATGGCGGTCATGGCATAGGCGCCGAGCGCGCTGACCGCCTTGATGTCGGCCTGGATGCCGGCGCCGCCGCCGGAGTCGGACCCGGCGACGATCAGGACGCGGCCGTTGACGGTGCTACCGTTGACGGTGCTTCCGCTCATTGCGCAGCCTCCAGGCTGCGGGCGGCGCTCGCCTGGATGGTGCCGGCGATATCGGCGACCACGCTGTCGACCAGCGCCGCGTCGTCGCCCTCCGCCATCACGCGGATGAGCGGCTCGGTGCCGGACTTGCGGATCAGCAGGCGGCCGCTCGACGCCAGCCGCGCCTCGCCCTCCCTGATCGCCTGCTGGACGACGGCGTCCTCCAGCGGCTTGGTCCCGGCGGTGAAGCGGACGTTGGTCAGCTTCTGCGGGACGGGATCGAACACGCGGCAGACCTCGCTGGCCGAGCGGCCGTCGGCCTGGATCAGCACCGCCAGCACCTGCAACGCGGCGATCAGCCCGTCGCCGGTGGTCGAATAGTCGGACAGCACGACATGGCCCGACTGCTCGCCGCCGACATTGTAGCCGCGCTCGCGCATCATCTCGACGACGTAGCGGTCGCCGACCGGCGTGCGGGCCAGATGCAGGCCGAGCCCGCCGAGATGGCGCTCCATGCCCAGGTTGGACATGACGGTGGCGACGACGCCGCCGCCGCGCAGCGTCTGCGAGCGCGCCCAGGAGGTGGCGATCAGGGTCATCAGCTGGTCGCCGTCGATGGGGCGCCCGGCCTCGTCCACCATGATCAGGCGGTCGGCGTCGCCGTCCAGCGCGACGCCGAGATGGGCGCCGTGGGCGACCACCTGTTCCTGCAGGGTCTGGGTGGATGTTGCGCCGCAGCCCTTGTTGATATTGGTGCCGTCCGGGGTGACGCCGACCGGGATCACGTCGGCCCCCAGTTCGTACAGCACCTTGGGCGCCACCTTGTAGGCGGCACCGTTGGCGCAATCGACGACGATCTTCAGACCGTCCAGCCGCAGGCCGCGCGGGAAGGTGTTCTTCACATACTCGATGTAGCGGCCGGTGGCGTCCTCCATCCGGCTGGCGCGGCCGAGATCGGCCGGACGGGCGAGGTCGGGAGCGAAGGGCTGCGCCATGCGCGCCTCGATGGCGGCCTCGACCTCGTCCGACAGCTTGTAGCCGTCGGGGCCGAACAGCTTGATGCCGTTGTCCTGATAGGGGTTGTGCGAGGCGGAGATCACCACGCCCATGTCGGCACGCAAGGACCGGGTCAGCATGGCGACGGCCGGGGTCGGCAGCGGACCGACCAGCACCACGTCCATCCCCATGGAGATGAAGCCGGCGGTCAGCGCCGGTTCCAGCAGATAGCCGGACAGGCGGGTGTCCTTGCCGATCACCACCCGGTGGCGGTGGTCGCCGCGGCGGAACTGCAACGCGGTCGCCATCGCCACGCGCAGGGCCGTTTCGGCGGTCATCGGGTCGATGTTGGCGGTGCCACGGATGCCGTCGGTGCCGAACAGGTGTCGCGTCATGAGAGCCTCGTGCAGGAACGGTATCCAGGCCCCGCATGTCGGGGTGCGGGACCGGATGTGCAAGCGAAGGATGTTTCTTCGCGCGGCAGCCGGGCCGGGTCAAGGCCCCATCGGCGGCTGCGCGAAAGGGTTACAGGGGAGTCATCTTTGCCCTCAGTCGGCGGGCACGGCCGTCCGGCCGCTTGCCTACGAGAGGCATGGGCCTGCGGGGCCACCGTCGCGGCCCTTACCGGGGATGCAGCCCCTCCCACAAGGCGCGGGCCTGCGCCGTCTCCGCCACGTCGTGGACGCGCAGGATCTGCGCGCCCTGGTTCAGCGTCTCCAGCCCGGCGGCGAGCGAGCCGGCCAGCCGCTCCTTCGGCGGCTCCTCGCGCGACAGCCGGCCGATGAAGCCCTTGCGCGACAGGCCGATCAGCACCGTGCAGCCCAGCGCATGGTACAGCGACGTGTGGCGCAGGATCTCCAGATTGTGCTCAGTCTTCTTGCCGAAGCCGATGCCGGGATCGACGGCGATGCGCTCCGGGGCCACGCCGGCGGCGACGCAGCGGGCGACCCGCTCCTCCAGCCAGTCGAACACGTCGAGCGCGGCGTCGCGGTAGGTCGGGCTGGCCTGCATGGTGCCGGGGTCGCCCTGCATGTGCATCACCACCACCGGGATGGCGGTGCGGGCCACCACCGGCAGCGCCTCCGGATCGGACAGGCCGGCAATGTCGTTGACGATGCGGGCGCCGGCCGCGGCGGCGGACTCCATCACGCGGGCATGGCGGGTGTCGACCGAGACGGTCGCCCCCTTCCCGGCGAAATGGCGGATGACCGGCAGGACGCGCCGCTCCTCCTCCTCGGGCGGGACCGGGACGGCACCGGGGCGGGTGGACTCGCCGCCGATGTCCAGGATGTCGGCGCCGGCCGCCAGCATCGCCTCGCCATGGGCGATGGCGGCGCCGGGGTCGAGGAAATCGCCGCCGTCGGAGAAGCTGTCCGGCGTGACGTTGACGATGCCCATGATTTGCGGCCGGTCGGGCGACAGCCCGGCGAAGGGCGCGCGGGCACGGGTCAGGGCACCGAGCTGGCGGTCCAGCGCCTCCGCCACCGCGCGCGAGCGCTCCCAGCCCCAGGCCATGATCTCCGACAGCGGCGCAAAGGCGCGGTCGATGCGCGAACCGGCGTCGCGGACGATCAGTTCGGCGGTGGAGAAGGCGAAGCGTCCGCCGGCAAGCGGCACCGCCGCCCCCTTGGCCCAGGCGGCGATAGGCATCAGCCCGACCGGACGGAGGTAGACCCGCAAGCCCTCTTCCCCCGCCCAGGGACAGAAGCCGGCCAGCGATCCGGCGGCGGATTTGGGCGCTGCCGCCTTGGCGGCGGGCTTGGCGGAGAGCGGCGGCATCGGAGGTCCCCTTCACGTCACGGACTGACGGATCCGTTCCTGACACGCGACCGGCAGGATGGCAAGGGGGGCCGCCCTGGACGGCGAGGCCGGCGGGGATTTTCGGACGATGCGCAAGACACTGGAACGGAACGGGCCGCCCGATGGACGGCCCGGACAACCGGTAGGCGACAGGCAGACGGCGTGAGCCGGATTACATGCAGGTGGCCTGCGCGGTCATCACGATCTCGATGCCTTTGCTGTGCTTCTGCGTGGCCGCGGCGGCGTCTTCGGCCTTGCCGGAGGCCATGGCGGCGTTCATCGCCTTCATGGCGTCGATGGCGGTGGTGCGGTCTGCGCCCGTCAGCTTGCCGGACGCGCACTTGCACGACGCGACGGTCGGCTCGGACTTGTCGGTGGCCGTGCACAGCGCCTCGAAATCATCGGCGAAGGCAATGGCGGGAACGGCCATCATGGCGACGGCGGCGACGGCAGCGATATTCAGAATGCGCATGACAACTCTCTCAATCGAATTTGTGACAATTGCGAGGTAGCGCCAGATATTCGCGTGTTCGCAAGCCGATAGCGTGATGTTTTGGAAGGTTCGAGATTTGTTGTTTGAAACAATTGGCGCCTGTTTGCCGGCCTATGGTCCGGCTGGCCCCTCGCTCACCCGCGCCGCGCCAGACCGCCCTTCAGCTTCAGCACATAGGTGATGACCTCCGCCACCGCCTGATAGTGCTGGAGCGGGATCGTCGCATCCACCTCCGCCGTGGCGTGGAGGGCGCGGGCCAGCGGCGGATTCTCGACGATGGGGATGTTGTGCTCCTGGGCCAGGGCGCGGATGCGCAGCGCGATCAGGTCGGCGCCCTTGGCGAGGCAGATCGGGGCGGCGGTCCGGCCGCGCTCGTACTCCAGCGCGACGGCGAAATGGGTGGGGTTGGTGATGACCACCGTGGCGCGCGGGACGTTCGCCATCATCCGCTTCTTCGAGCGCGAGCGGCGGATGTCGCGCAGGCGGGCCTTGGCGTTGGGATCGCCCTCGATCTGCTTGAACTCGTCCTTGATCTCCTGGTGGCTCATGCGCAGGCGGCGGCGCCATTCCATGCGGTTCCACAGCACGTCCACCGCCGCCATCAGGACGGTCGCCAGCAGGACCGCCAGCAGCAGCCGCAAGGTCACGTCCCGCAGCAGCACGGGCAATCCGGCGACGTCCATGCCCACAGTATCCTCCGTCCATGCGATGTAGGGCGCCAGCGCGTGCCAGGCGGCAGCGCTGATGATGGCGAGCTTGACCAGGCTCTTGGCGAATTCGACCAGCGCCGGCCGGCCGGCGATCCGCGTCCAGCCGGACGCCGGCGACAGGTGCGACCATTTCGGCCGGATGCGGTCGGACGCCACCACGAACTGCCCCTGCCCCAGCGCCGACACCGCCACCCCGGCCAGCAGGATGCCCAGCACCGGCAGCAGGGCGACGGCGACGCCGCCGATCAGCCAGTGCAGGCTGTGGATGACGTCGATGGCGCTGCCATCGATGCGGATGTCGTCCGGGTTCTCGATCAGCGGCAGCAGCAGGGCCGACAGGCTCGCCGCCACGCCCGGCACCGCCATCAGCACGATCATCCAGGCGGCGACCATCGCCGACAGCAGGCCGACGTCGCGGGCGCGGGGGACGTCGCCCTTTTCCGCCGCCTCGCGCAGGCGTTTCTCTGTCGGTTCCTCGGTCTTCTGTTCGTCGTCCTGTTCCGCCATGCCTCACGACCCCGACAGCCAGCCGCCGAGTGCGGCGACGAAGGCGGTCAGCATCGCCCCGGCGGTCGCCATGAACAGCCCCATGCCGATCATCAGAACCCCCGGCGTCGCGACGAAATAGACGGGCATCGCCGGCATGACCCGGTTGACCAGCCCCAGCGCCAGATTGACCACCAGCCCATAGAGGATGAAGGGCGCCGCCAGCCCCACCCCCAGCCGGAAGGTGCTCGCCAGCAGCTCGGCGAAGCGCTGGGCGACCATGCCGAGGTCGGGGAACACCCCCGCCGGCCAGGAGCCGTAGGAGCGGGCCAGCGCGCCGATCATCAGGTAATGCACGTCGGAGGCGAACAGCAGCGCCAGCCCGCCGATCAGCAGCACGCCGGACAGCACCGACCCGCCCTCGAACCCCGCCGCCGCCATCGAGAAGGGGTTGCTCAGCCCCACCACCTGGGCCGCCACCGCGCCGGCGGTCTGGAGGGCGGCCATGAACAGCCGGGCGCCGAGGCCGAGATAGGCGCCGACCAGCGTTTCGCCGGCCAGCGCCCGCAGCATCTCCACCGGCTGGTCCGGCATGCGGTCGGGCAAGCCCTCCACCCCCGGCAGCAGCACCAGCGTGACGATGACCGCCAGGGCCGCCCGCACCCGCATCGGCACCGCCGCCTCGCCGAAGCCCGGCAGCAGGCCGATGGCCGCCGCCACCCGCGCCAGCACCAGCAGGCCGCGGTAGATCTCCAAAGTCAGGAACTGGCTGAGGCCGTCCACGGGGGCGTCCATGTTCAGACTTGATCGACGGTCTTGAGCGCCGCCTTGCGGTGCAGCTCGGCATGGCTCAGCACCGGGGTCATCGGGCTGACCCGCTCCAGCAGGGAGCGGACGAAGGGCCGCGCCTCGGCCCCCACCAGCAGGGCCGGCCAGATTTGCGAGGTGGCGTGCTTCTGGATCTTCAGCCGCACGGCGGTCAGGAACTCCTGCACCTGGCTGGGCGGCATGACGAAGCGGCGGTCGTCGCCCTCCACCACGATGTTGTCGAGCAGCGCCTGCTCCCAGCGCGGGCTGAGCGCGATCACCGAGACGAAGCCGTCCGGTCCGGCCAGACCCTGGTGGATCTGCTGGCCCAGCCGCATCCGCACATGTTCGGTGATCAGCGTGATGTGGCGGGTCCAGCCGACCGCCTCCGCCACCGCCTCGACGATGGCGGGCAGGTTGCGGATCGACACCCGTTCCGACAGAAGCTGTTGCAGCACGCGCTGGAGCACGACCAGCGAGATCTGGCTCGGCACCATGTCGTTGATCAGCTTCTGGTACTCGCGGCCCAGCCCGTCGATCAGCTTCTGCAAGGCGGCGAAGGTCAGCAGGGTGGAGAGGTTGTCCTTGATGACCTCGGTCAGGTGGGTGGTGATGACGCTTTCCGGATCGACCACGGTGTAGCCCTTCGCCACCGCCTCCTCATGGCGGGCCGGGTCGATCCATTTGGCTTGCAGGCCGAAGGTCGGCTCGCGCGTCGCGTCGCCGGCGATGTCGGGCACGGCGCCGCCGGTCGGGTCGATGGCGAGCAGATGCTTCGGCCGCACCTCGCCCTTCGCCGCTTCCACCCCCATGATGCTGATGACGTAGCTCTTGGGGGCCAAGAAACTGGAATCCTTGATGCGGACCGAGGGCAGGACGAAGCCGAACTCGGTGGCGAAGCGCTTGCGCAGGGTCTTCACCTTGGTGGTCAGCGGGCCGTTCTTGTTGAGGATCAGCGGGACGAGGTGGTTGCCGACCTCCACCTTCACCTCGTCGACCTTCAGCATGTCCTCCACCGCCTCCTCCGGCACGGCGGCGGGCGCCTTGCGGCTTTCCTCCAGCTTGGCCAGCGCGGCGGCGCGGGCCTTGCGGCGCGGCGCGTACCAGCCGAGCAGGGCGAAGGCGGCGCCGATGGCGAGGAAGGGCGCCATCGGCAACCCCGGCGTCAGCGCCAGCGAGACCAGCAGGCCCGATGCCACCAGCAAAGCCTTCGGATAGGCGCCGAGCTGGTCGATCACCGCCTTCTCGGCCGAGCCGACATTGCCGCCCTTGGTCACCAGCAGGCCGGCGGCCAGCGACACCACCAGCGCCGGGATCTGCGTCGCCAGACCGTCGCCGACCGTCAGGGTGGTGTAGATGGAGGCGGCGTGCTCGAAGCTCATCCCCTTCTGGGCGATGCCGATGGCCATGCCGCCGAGAACGTTGATGACGGTGATGACCAGTCCGGCTACCGCATCGCCGCGCACGAATTTCGAGGCGCCGTCCATGGCGCCGTAGAAGGTGCTCTCGTCCTCCAGCTCCTTGCGGCGGCGGCGCGCCTCGGCCTCGTCGATCATGCCGGCGGAGAGGTCGGCGTCGATGGCCATCTGCTTGCCGGGGATGGCGTCCAGCGTGAAGCGGGCGCCGACCTCGGCGATGCGGGTGGCGCCCTTGGTGATGACGACGAAGTTGATCACCACCAGGATGCAGAAGATCACCACGCCGATGACGAAGTTGCCGCCCATCACGAACTGGCTGAAGCCCTGGATGACGTGGCCGGCGGCGGCGTGGCCGTTGTGCCCCTCGCTGAGGATCAGCCGGGTGGACGCGATGTTCAGCGCCAGCCGCAGCATCGTCACCACCAGCAGCACGGTGGGGAAGGAGGAGAAGTCCAGCGGCCGCGGGATCCACAGCGACACCATCAGCACCAGCACCGCGACCGAGAAGGACAGCGCCAGCCCGAGATCGAGGAACCAGGACGGCACCGGCAGGAAAAGCACCGCCAGCACCAGCAGGATGCCGACCGCGAACAGCACGTCGCGGTTCGCGAGACCGATGTCGCCGATCAGGCCGAACCGGCTGCGGACGTGATCCGTGAGGGTCATGGGGGTCCTGACGGGTGTGTGGAGGAGAGGCGTTCCGGCAACGATAGGGGGGCGCGGTAAAACCGGGATTTAAGGGCAGGCCGGGTTTGGCGTCGGGACGGGAAAGTGGTTGACTAGGAAACAAACTGCGCAGTAGTTTCCTAGTCAACAAATGGAGCGGCCATTCATGAACGCCAACGGCGCGGTTTCCCGGCTGACCGACCATCTCGGCTACTGGATGCGCATGGTGTCCAACCATGTGTCCTTCGCCTTCGCCCGCCGCCTGGAGGGCAAGGACGTGACGGTGGCCGAGTGGGTCATGATGCGGGAGTTGCAGGACGCCGGTCCGCTGGCCCCCAACCGGCTCGCCGGGCGGATGGACATGACCCGCGGCGCCATCAGCAAGCTGGCCGACCGGCTGGTCGCCAAGGCCCTGGTCACCCGCGACGACGACCCGGCCGACGGCCGCGCCCATGTGCTGGCGCTGTCGGAGGCGGGAAGCTTGCTGGTGCCGGATCTGGCCCGGCTGGCCGACGAGAACGACGAGGCGTCCTTCGCCTGCCTGACGGCGGAGGAACGCGCGCAGCTCGACCGGATCCTGAGGAAGATCGCCGGGGCGCACGGGCTGAAGAGCAGCCCCACCGGCTGATCCCCCTGGCCCTCCGCAAATCCACCGCAAAAAGGAGAGCGCCGATGAACGCGCAGCAGAAGACGATTGCCCAGACCTGCCTTGCCGCCTCGCATGACGGCACGATGAACTTCCCGTCCATCGTCGCCGTGCTGATCGACGCCGGGTTCGAAGGCTATGCCGTCGATTACCGCCGCGGGACCAGCACCTATTATCTGCCGGACGGCGACAGCGTGGAGTTGCCGGCCATCGCGACGCCGACGCCGGTCGCCGCGGCCTTCCGGGCGGACGGGGTCGAGGCGGCGGTGCGCGCGGCGCAGTCCAACGCGGCGGGCTACAGCTACCGTGGCTTCTGCGAGGCGGTGAAGGCGGCCGGATGCGCCGGCTACATGGTGTCCTTCTCCGGCAGGCGGGTGGTCTATTACGGGCGGACCGCGGAATGCCATGTCGAGCATTTCCCGCACTGAACCGGCTTCAGTTCTGACCCGCCGGCAGCAGCGGCCGGGCCGGAGCGTCGGCAAACAGGCCGGACAGGAAGCTCAGGCGCCCGCGCTCGGCCGCGGTCCAGACCGGGGCGGAGCCGCCGGGGCCGGCGGCCAAGGTCTCCAGATAGCCCAGCGCCCCGGCGACCCAGCGCAGGTTGCCGGTCACCCGCTGGCGATAGGCCTCGCCGCGCTCGGACTGGGCGGAGTGGTAGCGGGCGATGGCGGTTTCCAGCGAGCCATGGTCGCGCCGCAGCGCCGACAGGAAGGACGCGGCATAGCGGGCGTTGGCGACCGGATCGAAGGCGGTGACGAGGTCGGGGAAGGCGTCGGGGTGCCAGCGCAAATTCACTTGCAGGCAGCCGACGTCGATGGACTGCACGCCGCGCGCCTGGGTCTCGCGCACGAAGGATATCGCGGCGTCGCGCGTCGGGAAGTAATGGGAGCGCCCCTCGGTGTTGACCGTCCACGGCCAGGCGGTGAACAGCCGGTCCTCCGTCCGCCGGCCGGACTCGGTGAAGCCCATCGCCAGCAGCAGATGGTCGGCGATGCCCGCCGCCTTCTCCGCATCGAGGATGGCGGCGATGCACTGCGCTTCCGGCGGCAGGGCCTTGGCCGGCGTCTGGGGAGCCGGCTGTTTGGGCGGGGCGTAGAGGGCGGTGCTCCACACCCCGATCTGCGAGAGGTTGGCCGGCGGCGCCGCCGCACCGCCGGCCGGATTTACGAGCAGCCCGAGAAGGGGGACGATGACCGCTCGCAACGGGGGGAGGCGCATCGGTCGACGCCGTCAGTCGATGGCGACGATCAAATCGCTCAGCCGGTCGGCGTAGGTGGCGAGCGCACCGTACATGAAGGGCAGCGCCAGCACCGTCACCACCAGGATCGCGACGATCTTCGGCACGAAGGTCAGCGTCATCTCCTGCACCTGGGTCAGCGCCTGCACCAGCGAGATCGACACGCCGACCACCACCGCGACGATCAGCGGCGGGGCGGCGACCAGCAGGGTCGTCCAGATGCCGCTGCGCAGCACCTCCAGCACGTCGGCCTGATTCATGGCGGACTCCTTCTCAAACGCACCCGCTCACACCGCGATGCGCATGATCTCCTGATAGGCCTGGACCATCTTGTCGCGGATGGCGACGACGCTCTGCACCGTCATCTCGGCGGCCAGGACGGAGCGCACCACGTCCTGCGCGCTGGCCTTGCCCGACACGGCGGCGAGCGACACCCGCTCGCTTTCCTTCAGCGTGTCGACCGCCTGGGAGATCGACTTGTCGAGGAAGCCGCCGAAATCGCTCTCGGCGCTGGCCGCGACCGCATCGGTCCGGTTGGCGGCGGACAGCGGCGAAGCCGCCGCCTGGGTCTCGGCGACACCGCTGGAAATCGGGCTGCGGTTGGCGGCGTAGGCGGCGGCGACGCGGCCGACGGACATCTCGATCATGGAACGGCTCCTCAGCTGCGCAGCAGGTCGACGACGCGGGTCATCATCGCGCGCGATTGTTCGATGACGTTCATGCTGGCCTCGAAGGCGCGGCCGGCCTCGCGCATGTCCATCATCTCGACCAGCGGCTGGACGTTGGGCTTCTTGACGTAGCCCTTGTCGTCGGCCGCCGGGTGCGAGGGGTCGTAGGCGAGCTGGAAGTCGCTGCGGTCGCGGCCGATCTGCTTGACCTGCACCAGTTCCGCCCCGACGCCGCGGTCCATCACGCTGTCGAAGGACACCGTCTTGCGGCGGTAGGGGTCGCCGCCCCTGGCGGTGGCGGTACTGTCGGCGTTGGCGAGATTCTCCGCCACCACGCGCAGGCGGGTCGACTGCGCCTGGAGTCCGGCGCCGGCGATCTTCAGCGTGGCGCCGAGGACATCGTTCATCATCGGGTCGTCTCCGTCCTAGGCTCTTCAACCGTTCTTCCAGGCCATGCGCAGCATCTGCACATTGCGCTGGAACAGGCTGGTGGTCAGCGCGAAGGCGTCGCGGGTCTCGCTGCCCTTGATCATCTCCTGCTCCAACGACACCGCGTTGCCGGATGGGGTCGACTCCCACAGGGCGGCCTTGCCCTCCTCGCGGAAGCCGGCGGTGGAGCGGGTGCTCGCCAGATGCAGGCCGGAGGTGCGGGCGGTCTCCACCGGGCGGATGCCGTCCATCACGCTGTCGAAGGGTTTGAGGTCGCGCGCCTGGTAGTCGGGCGTGTTGGCGTTCACCACATTCTCGGCGACCAGCTTCTGCCGCTGCGCCAGATAGTCCAGCCGCGTGCCGGCAAGCTGAAAGAAACCGATTTTACCCAAATCCATTGCGACCTCGGTCCATCAATTCTTGCCGGCAAGTCCCGCCGCAACACCGGATCGGACGATGATCCCGCCGGTTTAAAGCCGGATTTAAATTCGTTGCTCCAGGATGCCCTGCATCGATGGAGATGGTGGAGACAGAAGCGATGCCGGCACTCGCCACCCTGGCCGCGGAATTCGACCGGCTGCCGACGCGCCGGTGGCGCGGGGAAATCCGCTCGGCCGCCGGCATGACGCTGGAGGTCGACGGGTTGCAGCGCGTGCTGTCGGTCGGCGACAAGTGCCATGCGGAGACCGTCCGCGGCGGGCGGGTGCTGTGCGAGACCATCGGCTTCCGCAACGGCCGCTCGCTGCTGATGGCCTTCGACAGCCTCGACGGCGTGGCGGAGGGCTGCGCCGCCGTCACCGACGACACCGCCTTCACGCTCCGGCCCGGCTCCGGCTGGCTCGGCCGGGTGGTCAACGCGCTGGGCGAGCCGATCGACGGCAAGGGTCCGCTGGCGAACGGCGAGCATCCGCGCAGCTTGCGCCAGCCGCCGCCGGCCGCCTGCGCGCGGCGCCGGGTGGGAGCGCGGCTGGACAGCGGCATCCGGGTGATCGACAGCTTCGTGCCGCTCTGCCGCGGCCAGCGGCTGGGCGTGTTCGCCGGGTCGGGCGTCGGCAAATCGACGCTGCTGGCGATGGTCGCCCGCCATGCCGAGGCCGACGCCATCGTCATCGGCCTGATCGGCGAGCGCGGGCGCGAGGTGCGCGAGTTCATCCAGGACGATCTGGGGCCGGAGGGGCTGGCGCGCTCCGTCGTCATCGTCGCCACCTCGGACGAGCCGCCGCTGATGCGCCGGCAGGCGGCGCTGCTGACCATGACGGTGGCGGAGGAGATGCGCGATCAGGGGAAACACGTGCTGTGCCTGATGGACAGCGTCACCCGCTTCGCCATGGCCCAGCGCGAGATCGGGCTGGCCGCCGGCGAGCCGCCGACCGCCAAGAGCTATCCGCCCAGCGTCTTCGCCGAGCTGCCCCGCCTGCTGGAACGCGCCGGTCCCGGCCCCGAAGAGGGCGGAGACGGCGACATCACCGCCATCTTCACCGTCCTGGTCGATGGCGACGACCATGACGAACCCATCGCCGACGCAGTGCGCGGCATCCTCGACGGCCATCTGGTGCTGGACCGCAAGATCGCCGAGCAGGGGCGCTATCCCGCCGTCAACCTGCTGCGCAGCGTGTCGCGCAGCCTGCCCGGCTGCCACGACGCGCGCGAGAACCGCATCGTCGGCCACGCCCGCGCGCTGGCCGCCAGCTATGACGGCATGAAGGAGATGATCCGGCTCGGCGCCTACAAGCGCGGCACCGATCCGGAGACCGACGCCGCCATCGACCTCCATCCCCGGCTGGAAGAGTTCCTGCGCCAGGGCAAGGACGACCCCTCCCCCTCCGCCGACAGTTTCGCCCGGCTGGAGTCGCTGCTCGCCGCCATCGGAGACCACGCATGAGCGTCAATACCAGACTGGCCGCCCAGGCCGTCACTCCGCCCTCGACACACAGCAAACCATCCGCCGAGCCCGAGGAGACGCTGGCCGACAGGATGAGCGTCGGCTTCGACGATCTGCTCGACGTGGTCAACCCGCTCCAGCAATTGCCGGTGGTGTCGTCGGTCTACCGCGAAGCGACGGGAGAGGAGATCTCGATCCCGGCGCGGCTGGCCGGCGGCTTCCTGTTCGGCGGGCTGCCCGGCCTGATCGGCAGCGCCGCCATGGTCGCCTTCGAGGAGGTCACCGGCGACAGCGTGCTGGGCCATATCGGCAGCCTGCTGGAGGAGGGACCGGAGACCGCGACGGCGGAAGGGCCGCCGGCCGGAGGGCTGCCCTGGATGACCGGCGGCGGGGACGGCGGCGATCCGTCCCTCCCCTCCCCCCAATCGCTGGCGGAAGCGTTGCGCCGCAAATCCGCCCCGGCGACGGAGACGGCGGCAACAGTGGCGGCGGCGGCGACGACGGCAGGCGAACAGCCGGCACCGCAGCTGCTGGCGAAGCTGTACAGCCTGGAGGCGACGGCCAAGGCCGGCACGCCGGGGATGGTGCGCACGGCGTCGTGACCAACCCCGACTTGCGCGGCACCGCCGGGCGCGGTTCAATGATCCGGCACCGGGATGCGGGACGAGCAGGTGATGGACGAAAGCAACGGCATGGGCAAGGGACGGCGGCGGCTGTGGCTGCTGGTCGGCCATGGCGCGGTGGGGCTGGCCACCGCGGGAGCCTTCCTGCCGATCCTGCCCACCGTCCCCTTCCTGCTGGTCGCCGGCTGGGCCTATGCCCGCGGCAACCCCGAACTGCGCGAGCGGATGCGCAACGACCCGCGGTTCGGCCGCGCCATCCGCGAGTGGCAGGACCGCGGCGCCATTCCGGTGAAGGCGAAACTCATGGCGGTCGGCGGCATGTCGTCCAGCTTCGCCATCCTGGCCCTGTCCTCCCCCGGCTACCCGGTGCTCGCCGGCACCGGGCTGGTCATGGTGGGGGCCGCCGCTTACGTGGTGTCCCGCCCGACTCCATAAAGAAAGGGGGCCGCCGTTTCCGGCAGCCCCCTCTTTTTCAAAATCCGGCAATCGCGGTCAGGCCGCGGCATGCTCCTGCCCCGGATGGCCCAGACGGGCCAGCATCGCCGGTTCGATGGCCACATGCAGATGGGCGTGGCTGTCGTCGTCGCGGCGGCCGACCACCTCGCCATGGGCGTAGAGCCAGGCGAGCGTCGCCCCATCGCCATGCTCGACATCCAGTTCCACCAGCTCGCGGCCGGCGGTCATCCGCCCGTCGAGGATGCGGAACAGCGTGTCCAGACGCTCGCCGGTCGCGGCGGACAGCGCACAGGCGTTGCCGTCCCGCCCGGCACGGGCAAGCACTGCGTCATGCTCCGCCCCGGCCAGCAGGTCGATCTTGTTGGAGACCTCGACCACGCGCGGGTCGCGCTCCGGATCGATGCCGAGGTCGGCCAGGATCGCTTCCACGTCGGCCTTCTGGGCTTCGGTGTCGGGGTGGGCGATGTCGCGGACATGCAGGATGATGTCGGCCGACTGCACCTCCTCCAGCGTGGCGCGGAAGGCCGCGACCAGATGGGTCGGCAGGTCGGAGATGAAACCGACCGTGTCGGACAGGATCACCTTGCGCCCCGACGGCAGGACGACCTGCCGCATGGTCGGATCCAGCGTCGCGAACAGCAGGTCCTTGGCGAACACGTCGGCGCCGGCCATCCGGTTGAACAGGGTGGACTTGCCGGCGTTGGTGTAGCCGACCAGCGCCACCACCGGGTAGGGCACCTTGGCGCGCGCCTTGCGGTGCAGGCCGCGGGTGCGGCGGACGTCGTCCAGTTCCCGCCTGATCCTGACGATGCGGTTGCCGATCAGCCGGCGGTCAAGCTCCAGCTGCGATTCACCGGGGCCGCCGAGGAAGCCGAAGCCGCCGCGCTGACGTTCAAGGTGGGTCCAGGACCGCACCAGCCGCGACTTCTGGTAGGTCAGCGACGCCAGCTCGACCTGAAGCTGGCCTTCATGGGTGCGGGCGCGGGCACCGAAGATCTCCAGGATCAGGCCGGTGCGGTCGATGACCTTGGCGCCGAAGGCCTTCTCGAGATTGCGCTGCTGCACCGGGGTCAGCGCATGGTCGACGATGACGAGGTCGATGTCCTCGCCCGCCTCATGGGCGTCTTCGATCAGTTTGGCCTGCTGCTCGATGGCGCCGCCGCCCAGCAGGGTGGCCGGGCGCGGCTGGCTGACCTTGACGACGGCGGCCTGCGCCACCTTAAGCCCGATGGCCGCGGCAAGACCGACCGCCTCCTCCAGCGAGGCTTCGGGACTGCGGACGGTCTCGACGCCGCGCAGGACCGGGTGGAGGACGAGGGCGCGGCCCAAATTCGATTGCCGGGTTTCGATGGTTTTGGAGTCGGTGTTCGGATTCGTACCCATGGGGTTCCTTGTGACCGCCCCGGCGCCGGATGCGCGGGGCATGCGCGCATCCCTGGCGGATGCGACGCTCGGAATTGGGAAAAAGGGAGGTCCTCTCCGATCCCACCGGCGGCGCCACGGCACGGGGGAGGGTCGCGGCGGCCTGCGCGTCACGGGATCGGAGAGGATGGCGCCGGCACTCCCGCGGCGGGGGGCCGAACCGGGGAACTTAGATCAAGGGAAGATCACCGAAGTTGCCGCGCCGGCCGGGCAATGGCCCCGTCACGCGGGATCGTACTTGGATCGCGGCGTCACCGCCGACATTCGGTTAGATGTGAAGTTCGGCGCTCGAAACAAGGGCGTGGGAGCGAGATTTGTGCCGCCCCCTCACCAGCCCATGTTGTTGCGGGAGGTCTGTTCGATGGTCTTGATGTGGGCCAGCCCCGGCAGGATTTCCGAGCGGATGAACTCCAGCCGCCGCACCGGGCCGCCGCCGCGCGAGAAGCGGTGCTTCCACAAATTCATCTTCACCGCCAGACCGCACAGCACCCCGCCGATGGTCAGGTGATGGGTGACGATCAGGTCGCGGATGCTGCGGAAGCTCTCCGGGTTGATGTCGCGCCAGAAGTCGCGGGAGCGGTTGTCGAAGCTCTCGAAGCGCCCGGTGATCGAGGTGGCGATGTCGGTCAGATCATGGCCGATCTCGTCCAGCATGCGGCCCTGGCGGGCGTCGCGGCGCACCTCGCTGACCTGATACAGCTCCGCCATCCAGCCGAGGAAGCCCTGCACGTCGGGCACGATGTCGTCCAGGCAGCGCTTGAAATAGGCCAGCGACAGGAAGATGTCGGCATAATCCTCCAGGAAGGCCGGGATCTCGCCCAGCGGAATGTCGAGCCGGTCGGCGGTCAGTTGCAGGCGGCGCCGCGCCTCCTCCACGTCGGGCTGGGCGAACAGGCGGACCAGCTCGTCCATGCTGGCGATGTCCGCCCCCTGCACGCCATAGACATGCTCCACCAGCGGCCGGGTGAAGACGCGCATGTAGCTGGTCAGCTCGGCCCGCTTGGCGGCGGACAGGCGGAGCGCCGCCGCTTCCTCCACGTCGATGTTCAGGCGGCGCAGCTCCAGCCGCAGGCTGTAGACGTCGAAGCTGGCGGCCTCGCCGATCTGCACGATCTTGCGCAGGTCGCGGCGGAATTCCGGGCCGTCGATGCCGAAGCATTTCGACAGCTGGTCGATGCGGATCTGGCCGCTGCCGGTCTGGGCGTCGTTGAACAGCTCCGCCACCGTCTCCAGCCGGACATTCTTGATCAGCCGCGCCCGGCGCAGCCCCGGCGTTTCCAGCGGCAGGATCGACAGCGGCAGGATGTGCAGCGCGTCGCGCCCGTCATCCTCGTCCTCCGCCGACGCCCCGCGCAGAGGCACGGCGGCCGCCCCGGTGGTGGCCGGCGGGCGGATGCGGTCGCGGACCTTGCGGTCTTGCGGCTCTCCGGACCTCCGGTCCTGTTGATCCCCGGACCTCCGGTCCTGTAAGTCGCCGGATGGCGTCTGCACGGCTGGACTCCTCCCGCTCGGGCGAGCCCCGCGGCCCTGTCAGAAGCGCGGGAACCTCATCAGCGTCATGGTGATGGACGGATCGATGGAGATGATCGAGGCCCGCCCGCGGCGGGAAATCGGCCCGATGGACGGCATGGCGGCGGTCGCGGTGGTGCCGCCGTTCTGCATGTCGTACATCGCGGCGAAGCGGTCGAGGAACTTGGCGACCTTGTCCGGGCTCTTGAGGTCGGCGATGTCCATCCGCTTTTCCAAGAGCGCCTTCTGCTTGTCGACGTCGAGCAGCGCCGTCTGGTCGGGCAGCCCCAGCGTGGTGTAGACCACCTTGCGCAGGGCATTGTCGGCCATGACCTGATACCAGTTGGTGATGTTCGCCGACCGCCGCTGGAAATAGAGGCCGAGGCGCACCGCCGGGTTCCTGTCCTCCGATTCGACCTCCAGCGTCACGGCGACATAGCGGTCGACGATGGCCTGGACGACGGCCGGCTGCTTCAGGTTGGCGCCGCCGTTCTCGGCGAAGCCGAGGATGGTCGCCATTTCGCGGAACTTGGTGTCGCTCATCCGGTTGGCGGTGGAATACTGGTCGCTCACCCCCTCTTCCAGAACCTTGCGGATCAGGCCGCGCGACTTGGCCTGACTGCCGAGGTCGAAGGCGTCGAGGACGAAGCGGTAGAGCTTGTCGTCCTTCATGAAGTCTTCGGTGCTGGCGATCTTGCCGATGTTGTCCTGGAAATAGGAGATGGCGCGCTGCACCGCCGGCCGGCTGCGCACCGCCTGTTCGTAGCGGTCGTGGTTCTTGCTGACCATCCGCAGATCGACGAGCGTCGTCATGCCTCGACCTCCCCATCCCGGCCGTCCCTGTCCTGCGGGAGGACGGGATCGTCGTCGGCCGCATCGGTTTCGGCGCCATAGCCGGCGGGGATGCGCATGACGACCTCCCCGGTCGCGGTGTCGAGCACCTCGGTGTAGAGCCGCCTCGTGTCGGGATCGAGGTTGACGCGGTAGGGCCGGGCGGCGTGCTTCGCCTCCGCGTCGGATGCGTCCGCCTTCGCGGCGGCGGTCTTTTGGGCCCGCTCGGCCGCCTCCACCGGCTTGGCCGTCTCGGCCTGGGCGGCGCGCAGCCGGTCGGCCTGACGCTGGCGCGCTTCCGCGATGATGTCGGCACTGCTGGTGGTGGCGCGGTCGCCGGACGGGCCGGTCACGCCGCTGACGGGGGTCGGCATGGCGTCATCCTCCCGCGTGATGGCCGATGCCGTCCGCCTGGAAGGAGGCCGCCGGGCCAGGGGGGGATACAGAAGGCGCCGCAGAGGGGGACACGGCGGGAGCCGCCGCCAGCAGCGTGCCCTCATACTCCATCACCGGACGCAGGGCGGACAGCGCCTTGTAATAGTCGCGCTCGCCGACATGGCCCATGGCGCGGGCGATGCGGTCCTGGATGTCGGGGCGGGCGAAGGCGGTGTAGAGCTGCGCCATCATCGCCGCCACGGCACCGCTGCCGCTGGCGGCGACCTCGGGATCGAGCAGCATGCTCTGGATCAGGAAATAGGCGCGGCGCACCGGGGTCACCGCGTCCTCCTCCTGGAGGATGTCGCTGCCGCGGATGATCTGGGCGAAGTTGGAGATCGTCAGGGTGTAGCGGCGGTTCTCGTTCTGCACGACGCAGCCGTTGATCACCACGCGCTCGCACGGCTTCAGGCGCAGCTTAAGTGCCATAGGACAGATCCTCCGTCGCCAGTTCCAGCGCGGGCTGCGCCGCAGAAACAGCCCCTTGCAGGCCCTGCATCACCGAGCGGTTGATGTGGAGCAGCAGGTCGATGCCGCCCTCGCCGCGCAGAACCCGCTGGGTGTTGCGGTTCACCGCGAAGGAAAGCGAGACCAGACCGGCGCGCAACGCCTCCGGCAGGGCGTTTCCGTCCTCCAGCAGGTCGGCGCGGAGCGCGTTCCACAGCTCCAGGTTCCGCCACAGCGCGTCCTTCAGCGCGGCGGAGCGCCAGTCGGCGTCGCGGTTGTTCTCCAGCGCCAGGGTGATCCGCAGGAACACCCGGTACTCGATCTTTCGCGGATCGTCGCACTCGGCGATGGTCTGGTGGTAGGCGGCGATGCTCATGGGCGCACCCCTGCGGTGGGGTCCTTGGCGGCGGGAAGCCGGACCGGTTGCGGTGGGTTTGATGGCGGACGCGGATGGCCGTCGGCGATGCCCGCTCCGTCCGGTGGCGGGCGTGATGAACGGGCATGGCCGGCGGGGCCGTCCCATTGTCCAGGGGTTCGGACAATGGGACGGCCCGTCAGGGGCTTAGCGGAACAGCGACAGGATGTTCTGCGGACCCTGGTTGGCGATGGACAGAGCCTGGATGGCGAGCTGCTGCTGGACCTGGAGGGCCTGCAGGCGGCTCGATTCCTCGTTCATGTCGGCATCGACCAGGGCGCCGATGCCCTTGTTCATCGAGTCGGTCAGCTTCGACACGAAGTCGTTCTGCACCGACACGCGGTTCTCGATGGAACCGATGACCGCCGCCTTGCCGATGGCGCTGTCGAGCAGCTTGTTGATGACCGTCAGCGATTCCGAGGCGTTGTTCACCACGTCGATCTGGGTCAGGTCGGCCAGACCGCCGAAGGCGTCGCTTTCGGACGAGTTCACCCACAGGTTCGAGACCTTGGCGGTGAAGTTGCCGTCGGTGTTCTTGTCCTGGTCGGTGAATTCCAGCTTGTCGCCGGTGAAGGCCACCTGGAAATCGGCGCCGGCCGCCGTCAGCGCCGCGTTCACGGCGGTGGTGATGTTGCCCTGGGTGGTCGCCAGATCGGTGTCGTAGGTCTGCGCGCTGAGATCGACCGAGACGTCGGTCTTGACGCCGGCCTCGTTGGTGACGGTCAGCGTCAGGCTGCTGAGGCCGAGATTCTGCCCGTCGATGAAGGTGGCGCCCGGCGCGCCCAGCGTGATGCCGACCGACGCCTTCAGGGCCTTGGTCGAATCGACCTGCTGCTCGATGGTCGCCTTGCCGACGATGGATTCCACGCGCATGTCCTGGCGCTGGAACTCGATGTAGCTGGGATCGACCGCCCCGTCGCTGCGGCTCAGCGAGGCCAGGATCGAGACGTCCTTGTCCTTGGCGGTGCCGTCGTTGGAGTAGGTGACGCGCAGCAGGTTGTCGCCGTTGAACGAGGCGTCGGCGGCGGCGCCCTTGATCAGCTTCACCAGCTGGTCGACGTCGTTCTGGATCAGCGACTTGTCGACGCCGTTGGTCTGGCCGGCGATGACGCGGGCCTTCAGCGTCTGAAGGTTTTCGACGATGTTCTTGGAGGCCACCGACGCGGTGTTGGTGGTGCCGGACCCCAGCTCGAGCGATTCCTTCACCGCCTTGAAGCCGGCGACGTCGGCCTTCATGGTGGTGGCGATCGACCAGTAGGCGGCGTTGTCCTTGGCGTTGTTGACCTTCAGGCCGGTCGAGATGCGGTCCTGCGTGGTCTCCAGATCCCCGGTCACGCGACGCAGGGTCTGCAGCGCGGTCATGGCGGAGGTGTTCGTCATAATCGAGGCCATGGGTATCTCCATTCGCGAGATGCATGGCGCCTTTCTGACGCCGGGGCCATTCACGCCGGCCTTCCCGATCTGTTGTGCGGGGGCGCGAGCGGCGAATTCGAGGATGACCGGGCCGGTTTAAGCCGGGGTAAAAAATCGGAAGCGTTCGGGGCGGACGGTGTTTTCGGCAGTCGGTGTTCGGAAGCGGAGGATCAGCGCCCGACGGCGCGGGCGGCGGCGCGGGAGACCACCGGCGGGATGAAGGGCACGCGGGGAGCGGCCAGCGCGCCGGCGTTCGACCAGCGGTCCAGCATCAGCTGTCCACGGTCGGGGGCGACATGGTCGGGCGGCGCCTCGAACTTGTAGCCGCGGCCATAGACCGTCTCGATGTAGCGGCCGCCGCCGGTCGCCGTGTCGATCTTCTTGCGCAGCTTGCAGATATAGACGTCGATCACCTTGTCGAGCGGGTCGGAGCCGGACAGGCCGTAGACCTCCTCGTAGATGTGCTCCTTCGACACCACCCGGCGGTGGTTGAGGGCGAGCACCGACAGGATGGCGTGTTCGCGCTGGCTGAGGCGCAGGCGTTCGCCGTCCACCTCCGGATCGCGGCCGTCGAGGAAGACGGTCAGGCGGCCCACCGTCACCGCGTTGCTGGTCAGCCCGTAGGAGCGGCGGCGGATCGCCTCCAGCCGGGCGCGGATTTCGGTGCTGACGACCGGCTTCACCAGCACGTCGTCGGCCCCGGCCCGCAGGATGCCGGCGGTGGTGTTGGCGCAGCGGCGCTCGATCAGGCAGATGATCGCGGCGGTGACGTTGCGGGCGCGCAGCATGGCGACGCAGGCTTCGGTGTCGCCGACATCGCCGATGATGATCGCGTCATGGGTGATATCGACGGAGCCATGCCCGCCCACCAGATCGCGCAGTCCATTCAGGTCCAGGCGGTCATGGTTAACCTTGCACAGGGCGAGTTGCTTGCCGATGGCATCGGCGATCAGATCGGCTGGCTCAATCAGCAAAGCCTGCATTGGATTCTCCATTGTCGAGCAAGCGCAGATAAAGCATTGTTTTTTACGCAATTGCGCTGATGTCACATGCTTATCACAGCCTCAAAAGAACCTATCGAAAGGCAGTATGTCAACAGATTGGGTTACCCGGATAGACATAGGTGCGACCCTGGTTTTACGTGGTTTTAATGGTTCCGTTCTACTAAAGACTGGATAAATTTTTATTCATGTGGGGTTTTACTTGGAAACTCTATGCGAATTTCGAGTGATCGCCACGAACAACCATTAATTCACCCGCCACCTATGGTTAACGTTGGTGATGAAACAGAAAACCAGCGCTTACAAACATGAACGCTGGTTTAACCCTGATGTCCTAGGGTCCCCGGGCACCCGCGTTTGAGGAGGTTCCATGTCCGGAACGACGTTGTCCGTCCTTGGGGCGGCCGCAGCCGCTGCTTGCCTGCTTGTCCTGGGAGGCTGTGCGCAAGTGTCGCAGGCACCAGACAGCGATTACCGCCAAGCCCTTGAAAAAGCGCTGACCGCCGGCCGATGCGACGGCGATGCCGTGCGCGACCTGTGGTCGGCCTATGGGCGCTGGTACGGAGTCGCGTCCTCCATCGCCGGCCATCCGAAGACCGACGAGGCCGCCGCCCTGCTGCGCCAGGGCGACCAGTTCCGCATCCTGAACTGCCCGGAGGTGGCGCGCGCGTCCTACCAGACGCTGATCCGCCGTTTTCCGGAGGACGGCTTCGCCCCGATGCGCGAGGCGGCGCGGGCGTCGCTGCGGTCGCTGCCGGCCCCTCCCCCGGTTGCGGGCGGGCCGATCCCGGTCAGGCCACCGGCGGAGATTTGAGAGCGGAGCGGACGGGCCGGCGGCGGGGCACTGCGGAGGTGCGGCAAGAGGCCCGGAAACAAGGCCCGGAAACGGCGAAGGCCGCCAACCCGTTCCGGTTGGCGGCCTTCAGAATGGTGGTCCCGACTGGGATTGAACCAGTGACCCCTACGATGTCAACGTAGTGCTCTCCCGCTGAGCTACGAGACCACGGGAACCCTATAAACTGTCGCTCCAGATCATGGAGCGGGCGAAGGGATTCGAACCCTCGACCCCAACCTTGGCAAGGTTGTGCTCTACCCCTGAGCTACGCCCGCAAAGTGGCGCGAGTGACGGGACTTGAACCCGCGGCCTCCGGCGTGACAGGCCGGCGCTCTAACCAACTGAGCTACACCCGCGCTGAGGAGCGGCGCCTTATACAAGGCTTCACCCCGACAGACAAGACCTAAACCTACCCAAACTCTTCAGAAGTGGTGGAGCCAATCGGGATCGAACCGATGACCTCTACAATGCCATTGTAGCGCTCTCCCAGCTGAGCTATGGCCCCACTATACTTCTGCACCTCTACACCAACACTTGAAGTGTTGGTGCGCTTGGAGGGACTCGAACCCCCACGGCCTTTCAGCCACTAGGACCTGAACCTAGCGCGTCTACCAATTCCGCCACAAGCGCTTTTCCCCGCACCGCGTTGGGCGCCGCGGGGAGCGCTTATGTAGCGGGATGGATCGCGGCCCGCAAGCAGAGAATTCACTCTCCGCGCATTTTTTTCCCAAGCCCGTTCCGGCGGGCCAGAAGGGCCAGTCCGACCCCCACCGCCGCCGCCGCGGCCACCCCGGCGCCGATGCGCCATGCCGTCCGGTTCACGTCGCCGAACACCGTCGCCCCGCGCAGGATGGTGGTCGCCATCGGCTCCGGACGGTCGGGGTCGAGCAGCCGCTCCTCCACCAGCTTGCGTTCCGTCTCGGTCAGCGGCTGCGGCTCCAGCGGGCGGAGCGAGCGGCCGGCCGGGCGGATCAGCCGGTCAATCGTGGCGGTCAGCGACCCGGTCGCCTCCTCGGTGCGCTCCACCTCCTCGACGGAGACGCCGAGATGCTCCGCCATCAGGCGGGTGCGGACCGAGCGGATGGACCGGCAGACCTCCGGCCGTTCGCCCGGCGCGCACTCGATGGCGAGGTCGCATTCGGTGTCCAGTCCCTGGGACCGGTTGTTGATGTTGGACGACCCCACCCGCAGCAGCCGGTCGTCGACCACCAGCACCTTGGCATGGACATAGATGCCCTCACCGCCTTCGGTCACCGGCGCCAGGATGCGGAAGCGGGGATTGGCGACGTCCTCGTGCAGGCGCTGGAGCAGCAGCGAGCGGGCGCTGCCCATCGACTCCTCCTCCACCCAGGCGGGCGTGCGTTCGGGATTGATCACCACCACTTCGGGCCCGTCCGGTTCCGACAGCCGGTCGATGATGGCGCCGACGATCTTCTGCGAGGCGAAATACTGGCTTTCCAGATAGATGAAATCCCGCGCGGCGGCGATGGCGGCCAGATACAGCGCCTCGATCTCGCGCACGCCGCGCTTGCCGGTCTTCTGCGTCCCCTCATGGTCGGCCATGGGGTCGGTGCGGGCGATGGCGACCGGAAGGTCGCGGAAGTCGGGCTCCAGATCGTCGGGCCAGAAGGCCGGGACCGGCGGCGGCGGGGTCAGCCTCTCGCCGGTCGCCCGGTGCCAGCGCTCCCGCGCCAATTCCCCCAGCGCCCGCGCCGCGGCGCCGTCGACGGCGGTGGTCACGTCATGGAAGGGACCGTAGGACTCGCCGTTCGGCCGCACCCGCCGGGGATCGCCGTCGCGGTGGTCGGGCGTGTCCCAGCGGTCGGTGGTCATGTCGATGCCCCCGCAGAAGGCCAGCGCATCGTCGATGATGGCGATCTTCTGGTGGTGGCAGGCGCCGGGCGGGTGGGCGGAATCCAGGCGGAAGCGCAGGCGCCGGCTGCTGATCCAGTCGAGCAGGACCAGCGGCGTCCCGCCGCGGAACGGCATCTTCAGGATCGCCAGATCCCATTTCAGCACATTGATGGTCAGCTCCGGCCGGACCCGGACGATCCAGGACAGGAAATCGCCCAGCTCGTTCGGCACGCCCGGCATCGGATCGTCAAGTTCCAGCTTGATCCGGGTGTCGAAATCCCAGCCGATCAGCATCACCGTGTGGCGGGCATTCAGGATGGCCGTCTTGATCCGGGCGAAATAGGCGGCGGCGTCGATGATGACCGCCACGCGGTCCGCCTTCTCCATCCGCCAGCAGGTCCGGCCGGGCAGCAGGATCGGATCGGCGGCGTTCTGGCTGGACTGACAATTGGAGCTTGGGCGGGCGGCGTCAGGCATCGCGGCCATATCGACCATTCCTTCCGGCGTCGTGGGCATCATCGCAGGGGCGACAGCGGAGCCGCTGCCGTGCCATGGATGAACCCCGCGAAGCCAGGGACGGTTCCCGCGCCGCGCTCAGCCCGCCCGGAATCGCAGCTGCATCCGGTGGCGGTAGGTCTCGCCGGGATCGAGCCGGGCCGAGGGGAAATGGCCGATGTTCGGGCTGCCGGGGAAGCGCTGGCTTTCCAGCGCCAGACCGGCGAAGCGGCAGTAGGGCTGCCCGCCCTTGCCGACGATCTTCTCGCTGAGATAGCCGCCGGTGTAGACCTGCAAGCCCGGCTGGTCGGTCGCCAGCTCCATCCGCCGGCCGCTGCCGGGATGCTCCAGCAGCGCCACCGGCCGCAGTTCGCCCGCCGGCCCCTCCAGGCACCAGTTGTGGTCGAAGCCGAAGCCGCCGACCGCCTCCAGCGCCTCATCCAACCTCACCCCGCCGCGGAGATCGAAGGGGGTGCCGTCCACCGGCCGCACCTCTCCCGTCGGGATCAGGTCGGCGCCGACCGGCGTGGTGAAGCCGCCCTGCACCGTCAGCCGATGGTCGCGCAGGTCGCCCGACGCGTGGCCCGCAAGGTTCCAGTAGCTGTGGTGGACGATGTTGACGATGGTCGGCCGGTCGGTCGTCGCCGTCATGGCGACGTCCAGCACACCGTCGTCGGTCAGCCGGTAGCGCGTCGTCGCCGTCAGCGTGCCGGGATAGCCCTGGTCGCCGTCGGGCGAGATCAGCGTGAAGGTGACGGCGTTCGCCGCCGCATCGGCCTCCGCCTGCCAGATCCGCCGGTCGAAGCCGTCCGGCCCGCCATGCAGCTGGTTCGGCGGCTCGTTGACGGCCAGCCCGTACCGCACCCCGTCCAGCGTGAAGGCCGCACCGCCGATGCGGTTGCCGTAGCGGCCGCAGGTGGCGCCGAAATAGGCGTCGCTCGCCAGGTAGTCGGCCACACGGTCGAAGCCCAGCACCACGTCGGCGGCGGTTCCGTCATGGCCGGGCACCAGCATCCGCACCAGCCGGGCGCCATGGGCGATAACCGTCGCCTCCAGCCCGCCGGCGGAGAGGGTGAAGCCCTCCACCGGACGGCCCTCGACGGTGTCGAGCAGAAAACTCTCGATGGGCATCATGCCTCCGCCGGTTCGCCGCCGCGGCCGGCCCAGACCACCAGCAGGCCCTTCTGCAACAGGATGAAAACGAACAGCAGCACGCCGATGGCGATCTTGGTCCACCAGCTGCTCAAGGTTCCGTCGAAGGTGATGTAGGTCTGGATCAGCCCCTGGATCAGCACGCCGACGAAGGTGCCGACGACATAGCCGTAGCCGCCGGTCAGCTGCGTGCCGCCGATCACCACCGCGGTGATGGTGTCCAGTTCCACCCCGGTCGCCGCCAGCGAATAGCCGGCCCCGGTGTAGAGCGAGAAGACGATCCCGGCCAGCCCGGCCAGCAGCCCCGACAGCCCATAGACCGCCACCGTCGTCCGCGCCACCGGCACGCCCATCAGCTCCGCCGACTGGCGGTTGCCGCCCAGCGCATAGAGATTGGCGCCGAAGCGCGTCCAGTGCGCCAGCACCACCGCCGCGACCACCACCCCCAGCATCAGCAGTGCCGGCAGGCTCAGCTTCAGCCCGAAATCGAAGCGCAGCGCCATGTCGTTCAGCTCACCATAGAGCGGGTGGTTGATCGGCACGGAATCGGTGGTCAGGACGAAGCCCAGGCCGCGGGCGATGAACATGCCGGCCAGCGTGACGATGAAGGGCGGCATCTGGAAGACATGGATCACCCCGCCCATCGCCGCGCCGAAGCCGCCGGCGGCGATCAGCGCCACGGCGAAGGCGGGAACCGGGTGCCAGCCGCCATGCTCGATCAGCACCGCCAGCAGCACGGTGGTGAAGCCGATCACCGCGCCCACCGACAGATCGATGCCGCCGGAGAGGATGACGAAGGTCATGCCGACCGCGGTGATGCCGAGAAAGGCGTTGTCGGTCAAAAGGTTGGCCACCACCCGCCAGGAGGCGAAGTTGGGGAACTGCGCCGCGCAGATCAGGAACCCCACCACCAGCACGGCGGTGGTGACGATCAGCGGCAGAAAGCGCTGGAGTGCACCGGTCATGGTTTCGCCCCTCCGCTGGTCGGCGCCACCGGCGGCTTGACCGTCCCGATCGGCCGCGCGCCCTTGGGCCGCGGCAGGAACAGGGTCAGCGTCGGCGATTGCAGCAGCAGGACGACCAGCAGGACGCCCGCCTTGACGATCAGGTTGAATTCCGGCTTGAAGCCGCTCAGCAGGATGCCGGTGTTCATCGACTGGATGATCAGCGCGCCCACCACCGACAGCACCAGCCCGAAGCGCCCGCCGAGCAGCGAGGTTCCGCCGACCACCACCGCCAGGATGGCGTCCAGTTCCAGCCACAGCCCGGCATTGTTGGCGTCGGCGCCGCGGATGTCGGCGGTGACGATCAGCCCGGCCACCGCCGCGCACAGCCCGCACCAGACATAGACGGCGACCAGCACCACCGGCGTGTTGACGCCGGCCCCGGCGCTCGACAGCCGGTTGACGCCGACCGCCTCGATCATCAGCCCCAGCGCCGTCGCCCGCACCAGCAGCGCCGTCACCGCCAGCACGACGATGGTGAGGACCACCGGCATCGGCACGGTCAGGAAGGACCCGCTGCCGATGAAGGCGAGCGCCGGGCTGGTGAAGGTGACGATCTGCCCCTCCGTCACCAGCTGGGCGATGCCGCGGCCGGCGACCATCAGGATCAGGGTGGCGATGATCGGCTGGATGCGCAGGACCGCCACCAGCACGCCGTTCCACAGCCCGCACAGCAGGCCGGCGGCCAGCGACGCCGCCAGCACCGCCGGCAGGCTCCAGCCCGCCCCGGTCATGGTGGCGGCGATGGCGCCGGAGATCGCCATGACCGCGCCGACCGACAGGTCGACGCCGCGGGTGGCGATGACCATGGTCATGCCGACGGCGAGCAGCGCCACCGGGGCGCCGCGGTTCAGCACGTCGATCAGGCTGCCGAACAGCCGGCCGTCCTGGAGACGGATGGCGAAGAAATCGGGAAACAGCAGCCAGTTGGCCAGCAGGACGGCGATCAGCGCACCGTATTGCGGCAGGTTGCGCGCCGGTCCGGGCGCGGACAGCGTCATTGCCGCACCTCCGCACCCGATCCGGCTACATTGGGCGTCTCCGACGCGATGGCGGCGACGATGCGCTCCACGCTGACCTCCCCTCCCCTCAGTTCCGCCACATGGCGGCGGTCGCGCAGCACGACGACGCGGCGGCTGTAGGCGACGATCTCCTCCAGCTCCGACGACACCACCAGCAGCGCCATGCCGTCGGCGCACAGCCGCTCGATCAGGCGGATGATCTCGGCATGCGCCCCGACGTCGATGCCGCGCGTCGGCTCGTCGAGGATCAGCAGCCGCGGCTCGGTCGCCAGCCAGCGCGCCAGCAGCGCCTTCTGCTGGTTGCCGCCCGACAGCAGCTGGATCGGCCGCTCGGCGTCCGGGGTGCGGATGTCGAGCAGGCGGATGAAGCGGTCGGCGATCTCCTCCTGGCGGCGGCGCGGGATCGGCTTCAGCCAGCCCTGCCGCGCCTGGAGCGCCAGGATGATGTTCTCGCGCACCGACAGCTCGCCGACGATGCCCTCCTTCTTGCGGTCCTCCGGGCAGAAGCCGAAGCCGAGCCGCACGGCCTCGCGCGGGCCCCTGAGCCGAACCGCCCGGCCGTCCACCGTCGCCTCGCCCTTGTCGGCGCGGTCCATGCCGAAGACCAGCCGGACCGTCTCCGTGCGGCCGGAGCCCAGCAATCCGGCCAGCGCCACCACCTCGCCGGGGCGGATGTCGAGGTCGAAGGGCTCGACGCTGCGCGCCTTGCCGAATCCCTTGAAGCTGGCCAGCGGCGGACGGCTGTCCAGCTCCGCCGGGCCGAGGTCGATGCGGTGCGCCGCCGCCTCCAGCTCCCGTCCCAGCATCATGGCGACGAGGTCGAGGCGCGGCAGGTCGGCCGTGCGCCGCTCGCCGACCAGCCGGCCGTTGCGCAGCACGGTGATGCTGTCGCAGACCTCATAGACCTGATCGAGGAAATGGGTGACGAAGACGATGCCGATCCCGCGCGACCGCAGGGTCCGCATCACCCGGAACAGCACCGCCACCTCCTGCGCATCCAGGCTGGCGGTCGGCTCGTCGAGGATCAGCACCTTGGCCGACATGTCGACCGCCCGCGCGATGGCGATGATCTGCTGGGTCGCCACCGAGAAGCGCCCGAGCGGCGCCGTCACGTCGACGGACAGGCCGTAGGGGTGCAGCACCGCCCGCGCCCGCCGCCGCATCGCGCCGCGGTCGACCAGCCCCCAGCGCATCGGCTGGCGGCCGAGGAACAGGTTCTCCGCCACCGACAGGTTCGGCAGCAGGTTGACCTCCTGATAGACGGTGCCGATGTGCAGCCGCTGCGCCTCCTCCACCCCGCGCGGCGCGATCTCCCGCCCCTCCAGCGCCACGGTGCCGCCGTCGCGCTGGTAGACGCCGGTCAGCGTCTTGATGAGGGTCGATTTGCCGGCACCGTTCTCGCCCAGCAGGGCATGGATCTCGCCATGGCGCAGGGTGAAATCGACGCCGTCGAGCGCCTGGACGCCGAGAAACGCCTTCGACAGCCCGCGGATCGCCAGCAGCGGCGCGGAAGGAGGAGCGGTGGATGCCGTCATGGCGGACCTCGCCGGATGCGCAGAGAAACAACGTGGAAAATCCCCTCTCCCCGGGGGGGGAGAGAGGGATTTCTGCAACCCTCAACCCAGATCAGTAGGCGTCCTTGCGGCGCTCATACTCGGCCTTGGCGGTGTCCGGGGTGAACAGGGCCGATTCGGTCTGGATCCACTTCGGCGGCGCCTTGCCGTCCTTCTTGAAGGCGATCAGCGCGTCATAGGCGGGGCCGGCCATGTTCGGCGTCAGCTCGACCGTGGCGTTCGCCTCGCCTTCCGACATCGCCTTGAAGATGTCCGGCACGCCGTCGATGGAGACGACCAGGATGTCCTTGCCCGGCTTCAGGCCGGCTTCCTTGATCGCCTGGATGGCGCCGACGGCCATGTCGTCGTTGTGGGCGTAGACGGCGCAGATGCCCTTGCCGCCATTCTCGGCCTTGATGAAGCTCTCCATCACCTCCTTGCCCTTGGCGCGGGTGAAGTCGCCGGACTGGGTGCGGACGATCTTCATGCCGGGATTCTTGGCGACGATCTCGTCGAAGCCCTTCTTGCGGTTGATGGCGGGCGACGAGCCGACGGTGCCCTGCAACTCGACCACGGCGCATTTGCCGCCGGTCTGCTTGGCCAGCCATTCGCCAGCCACCCGGCCCTCATGCACCGTGTCGGAGGTGACGGCGGTCATGTACAGGCTCTGGTCCTTGGTCTCGATCTGGCGGTCGAGCAGAACCACCGGGATCTTCGCCTCCTTGGCCTCCTTCAGCACCGAATCCCAGCCGGTCGCCACCACCGGCGCGATGAAGATCGCATCGACGCCCTGGGCGACGAAGGAGCGCACCGCCTTGATCTGGTTCTCCTGCTTCTGCTGGGCGTCGGAAATCTTCAGGTCGATGCCGCGCTTGTCGGCCTCCGCCTTGGCGGTCTTGGTCTCGGCCGCGCGCCAGCCGGACTCAGAGCCGATCTGCGAGAAACCGACCACCAGCTTCTTGTCGGCGGCCTGGACGGCGCCGAGCCCGATGAACAGGGCCGTAGCAGCGGTGGCGGCGGAGATCACCCATTTCCTGGACATCCGATTCACTCCCTGAGTGTTATGGCGAGGTTTATTGCGGTGCGCGATGGATAAGGGACGAGGGATAAGGGACGAGGGATAAGGGACGAGGGGCAGGCGTCGGGACGGGGCGCTGAAACATCGTGATCGCCACCCGGTCCGGAATTGTTCGTCATGCCTACTTTAAGTACGCAGAACCATAACTGTCCAATACGATTCTTGACCGATGCGATGCTGAAAAACATATATCCAGCTGAAGATGCGGCCCGGAATCCGGTCAAAAAAACGGCCGGGCAGCGGAGTGCCGCCCGGCCGTGAGGTGACCCCGTTCCAGCCTGGACCGGGGCCGACGCACCCGAGGGAGAGCGCGCCGGGACGCAACCACCGCGGCGGGATGGAGAGAACACCGCGGCGGCGCGAAGCCGAAGGAGACGGAAAAGGCCAGGACGTCGGTCGGCCTTTTCGGAACGACAGGCTGTTAGAAGGCCAGATCGGTCCGGATGATGAAGATGTCGCCCTTGTCGCTGTTGGCGGCGACGTCGGAGGTGAGCTTGAAGTGGTTGTATTCCGGCGCGAGGCTGAAGCCGGGAGCGACGACATATTTGGCGCCGACGGTGATCAGCTCGAACTTGCTGCGGCCGCGCACCGTCAGGTCGCCGGCATCCTTGGCGTTCAGGTAGCCGACGCCCAGCGTGGTGGCGCCGAAGGTGTACTGCGCACCGGCCGTCCAGACATCCTGCTTCTCGCGGCTGACGATGCCGGCGGTGCCGGCCTTGGCATAGCCGCTGTCGCCCGACCAGGCATAGCTGCCGCCGACCTTGAAGCCGGCATAGGCCAGCGTCAGGCCGGCATGGGTCGAGGACAGCTTGTCGAACTGCTGCGCCGGGGTGGTGGTGGAGTTTTTGGCCTCGCCGCCGAGATAGAACAGGCTGCCGTTGACCGCGACGCCGCCCAGCGTGTTGGTGTAGGTGCCACCCACTTCATAGACGTCGCGATAGGCGCCGGTGCGGTTGGCCGAGGCGAGCGCCAGCTTGGAGCGGTTGACGTCGGTATTGCTGCTGTCCGACGCCGGCTGGTAGGAGGCGCCGAGCTTGAAGCCGGCGATCTCCGGCGTCCAGTAGGTGGCGCGGGTGGCGCTGTTGCCGGAGATCAGGGCGCGGATGTTGCCGATGGTGACCGGCGCGTTGGCCGCGCTGTTGCCGAGCCAGGACGGGAAGGAACCGTCGACGCCGCCGGTGCCCCAGTCGGACGGGGCGATGATGCCGCTGTCGTCGGACGGGCCGTTCTCGACGCCCAGATGCAGGACGCCGAAGCCGCCGTTGACGAAGATGAAGGCGCGGTCGTTGGTGACGGTGCGGGCGTTGTTGGTGCCGTTCTCCGCCAGCAGGCGGATGCGGGCGCCGTATTCCAGCCCGTTGTCGGCCTTGGCCTTCGGCGTCACCAGCAGGCGCAGGCGGTTGCGGAACTCGGTGTTGCGCTGGCCGGAGTCGCGGTCCTGGTTGACGTAACCGCCTTCGAAATAGGCGTCGCCGCCCAGCATGATGTCGAACTTCGATTGCGCGGAGGCGGAACCGGTCGCCATGACACAGGCGAGCGAAAGGGTGGCTGCGCCAAGCAGCAGAGCTGATCTCACCATTTGCGTTTCCTCTAAATGCGGTTTGTTTTTGCTTCGATGCACTGGGTGGGAGCGATGCTTCGGCGATGCGTCAGGCGCACGCCCTGCCCGACCGTCAGGCCCGGCGCGGGGCCGGGTCCGACGGTGTCCTCTGCGTCAGCGCTCCCTCTGACGCAGCCGTTGCGGGTTGGTGGTGCCGGTCGGTTCCGGCGGCTGGTTACTCCCGTCCAAGCGTCCCGTCGACCCGGCGCCAGATCCCTTGCGGGTTGCCGTCGCGCAGGGCCTCCGGCAACAGCTCCGCGGGGATGTCCTGGTAGCAGACCGGGCGCAGGAAACGGCGGATCGCCAGCGTGCCGACCGAGGTGCTGCGCGGGTCCGAGGTTGCCGGGAACGGGCCGCCATGCACCATCGCGTGGCAGACCTCCACCCCCGTCGGCCAGCCGTTCGCCAGGATGCGCCCGGCCTTGCGCTCCAGCGTCGGGATCAGCCCGGCCACCGCGGCCTTGTCCGCCCCATCCATCTGCAAGGTCGCCGTCAGCTGGCCTTCCAGCCTGTCCGCCACCGCCGTCATCGCCGCCACGTCCGCGCAGCGGATCAGCAGCGAGGCGGCGCCGAACACCTCCTCCTGCAACTCCGTGTCGGCCAGGAAGGCGTCCGCCGTCGCGGTGAAGAAGGCCGCCTGCGCCTGGTTCGGCCCGCTGCACGCCAAGCCGCGGGCCAGCGTCGTCACGGCACCGCTGCCGGCCAGCTTGGCGACACCGCTGTCGAAGGCGGCATGGATGCCCGGCGTCAGCATGGTCGAGGCGGCGCTGCCGCCGAGAGCCTCCACCRCCGCGGCGACGAAGCGGTCGAGGTCCGGCCCRTCCACCGCCAGCAGGATGCCGGGGTTGGTGCAGAACTGCCCSGCGCCCATGGTCAGCGAYSCSACGAACGCCTTGCCSAGCGCCTCGGCGCGGGAYGCCAGSGCCGCMGGCATCAGGAAGACCGGGTTGATGCTGCTCATCTCGGCATAGACCGGGATCGGYTCCGGCCGYTTGGCCGCAACCCCCATCAGCGCCAGYCCGCCGCCGCGCGAGCCGGTGAAGCCSACCGCCTTGATGCRCGGATCGGCGACCAGCGCCGTGCCGATCTCGTTGCCGGTGCCGAACAGCAGCGAGAAGACSCCCTCGGGCAGGCCGCAGGAKGCMRCCGCCGCCTGGATGGCGCGGCCGACCAGYTCSGASGTGCCGGGATGGGCGCCRTGGCCCTTGACCACCACCGGGCAGCCGGCGGCGAAGGCCGACGCGGTRTCGCCGCCGGCCACCGAGAAGGCGAGCGGGAARTTSGASGCGCCGAACACCGCGACCGGCCCCAGCGCGATGTGRCGYTGGCGGATGTCGGCRCGCGGCAGCGGTGTSCGCGCCGGCAKSGCCGGGTCGATGCGGGCCTCGACCCAGCTTCCCTCGCGCACSACCTGGGCGAACAGGCGMARCTGGCCGACGGTGCGGCCGCGCTCGCCCTCCAGCCGGGCRCGCGGCAGRCCGCTTTCGGCCATGGCGCGGRCGATCAGCTCGTCGCCGATGTCGAGGATGTTCTGGGCRACCGTYTCMAGGAAGGCGGCGCGCTGCTCCAGGCCGGTCTCGCGGAARGCRTCGAAGGCGGCCCAGGCCAGCGCGCAGGCGCGCTCCACCTCGGCGGCACCGCCRCCGCCGAAGACGGGCTCCAGCGCCTCGCCGGTGGCGGGGTCGACGGCGCGGAACTCGCCCTGGCTGCCACGATGTGCCGTGGCGCCGATCAGCATCTCGCCGGTGATGGTCATCTTGGGTCTCTCCTTAACTCGAACGCCGCAACTCGAATGCCGCTCAGCGCGCCCAGCGCAGAACGAGCGGATCGAGACGCTTCGCGGCGTCAAGCAGCCCTTCACGGCTGATCGGATGCGGGTTGGCCGTCGGGTGGCGCATCGCGTCGGACGCGATGATGCCGCCCTCCTTCATCAGGATCTTGGCGGTGGCGATGCCGCACTGGCGGTTCTCGTGGTTGATCAGCGGCAGCCAGCGCCCATAGGCCGCCACCGCCGCCTCGCGGTCGCCCGCCAGATAGGGATCGACGATCTGGCGGATGCCGTCCGGATAGCCGCCGCCGGTCATCGCGCCGGTGGCCCCGGCGTCGAGATCGGCCAGCAGGGTGATCGCCTCCTCGCCGTCCCACGGCCCCTCGATGGCGTCGCCGCCCAGTTCGATCAGCGTGCGCAGCTTGGCCGCCGCCTGCGGCACCTCGATCTTGAAATAGGAGACCTGCGCAATCTCCCGCGCCATCCGCGCCAGCAGCGGGGCGGACAGCGGCGTGCCGCTCACGGGGGCGTCCTGGATCATGATCGGGATGTCGATGGCATCCGACACGCGGCTGAAGAACTCGACGATGCCGGCCTCCGGCACGCGGATGGTCGCGCCATGGTAGGGCGGCATCACCATCACCATCGCGGCGCCGAGATCCTGGGCGCGGCGGCTGCGGTCGGCGCAGGCGCGGGTGCTGAAATGGGTGGTGGTGACGATCACCGGAACCCGGCCGGCGACATGGGCGAGGATGGTCTCCATCAGCAGCGTGCGCTCGTCGTCGGTCAGCACGAACTGTTCGGAGAAGTTGGCGAGAATGCACAGGCCGGTGGAGCCGGCGTCGATCATGAAATCGACGCAGCGCTTCTGGCCGTCGAGGTCCAGTTCTCCCGCTTCGGTGAAGATGGTGGGGACGACGGGGAAGACGCCGCGATAGGGGCGGGCGCTGGACGGCATGGCGGTAAGGTCCTTCCTCGGAATCGGATCGGCAGACAGAAGTCAGCAGTCAGGAATCAGCGCGACGGGGCCCCGAATTGTCCGGGCGGCAGGCCGCGGACACCGGGGTCGCACTCGAACAGCGCCCCGGCCAGCGGTTCGTCCGGCCGGCCATGCGCCGCGGTGGTGATGAACAGCCGGTCCAGATCCGGACCGGCGAAGACGCAGGAGGTGACGCGGGAGACCGGCAGGGCGACGGCGCGGTCGAGCGTGCCGTCGGGGCGGAATCGGCTGACGCGCCCGCCGTCCCAATGGCAGACCCACAGCCCACCCTCGGCGTCGCAGGTCATGCCGTCGGGATAGCCGTCGGCCTCGGTGAAGCGGATGTGGACGCGCTTGCCCGATAGGCTGCCGTCGGCGCCGATGTCGAAGGCGTAGACCGTCCGCGCCGCGCTGTCGGTGTGGTAGATCGTCCGCCCGGCCGGCGCCAGCGCCGGCCCGTTGGCGACGGTGTAGCCCTCGTCGACCGTCGTGACGGCGCCATCCCCGTCGATGCGGTAGAAGCTGCCGGCCGGCGCCTCCTCCGCATCGTCCATGCTGCCGGCCCACAGCCGGCCGTCGCGGTCGGCCTTGCCGTCGTTCAGGCGGTTGCCCGGCTTGTCCGGCTCGATCCGGGCGATCTCCTCGCCGACGACCGCCGCCCGGCCCGGCTCCAGCCGCAGCCGGACCACCCGGCGCGAGCGCAAGCCCGCGATGAAGCCGTCGCCGTCGGCGCTCTCCACCAGCCAGCAGGCGGCGTCATCGAGATCCCACCCCGCCTGCGATCCATCGGACAGGCCGTGGCGCAGGATGCGGGATCCGCGGATATCGACGAAATAGACGGAATCCTGCCGTGGGGACCAGAGCGGACCTTCCCCAAGCACAGCCCGGGCCTGCCAGACGCAACGCGCTTCCTGCGCCATCCCGCTTAACTCCCCTCGCTTCGCTCTTCTCGTCCCGGAGATCGCCCCCGGCAAATCGCCGTCACCGGTGAATTCTTAAATTTGTTGACGGCGCAAACGATAAGAGGCCTCTTGATAATCGTCCAATATGAAGATCGGCGCTTGCGATACCAAATGTCGTATCCCGACATCTGCCATCGAGGCGCCACCGCCCCAGTCGGAGGCTTTCCCCCCGTGACCCCCCAACGCTTTCCGCCGAACTGGTTCCAGAAGGCGCGGCTGAAGCTGCGCCATCTCCAGCTGTTCGCGGCGCTCGACGAACACCGCAACCTGCACCGCGCCGCTGCCAGCCTGAACATGTCGCAGCCCGCCGCCTCCAAACTGCTGGGCGACCTGGAGGAGACGCTGGGCATCGAGCTGTTCGACCGCCATGGCCGCGGGATCGAGCCGAACTGGTACGGCAGCCTGATGATCCGCCACGCCCGGATGATCCTCAGCGAGTTGCAGGAGACGGGCGAGGAGCTGAACGCCCTGCTCGCCGGCCACAGCGGCCGGGTGTCGATCGGCACGGTGATGGCCCCGGCGGTGGAGCTGGTGGTGCCGGTCATCAGCAGCCTGACCCGCGACCATCCCAATCTGAAGGTTGCCGTGGCGGTGGAGACCAGCGACGTGCTGGCCGACCGGGTCCACCAGGGGGTGATGGATTTCGCCATCGGCCGCCTGCCCGGCCATTACGACCCCACCGCCTTCGAGTACCAGGAGATCAGCAGCGAGGAGCTGTGCTTCATCTGCCATGACACCAACCCGCTGCTCCGGCTCGGCCGCCCGCTGACCGCGGCGGATCTGTCCGACGCCACCTGGATCCTCCAGCCCGTCGGCACCCTGCTGCGCGACCGGGTGGAGGCGCTGTTCCGCGCCGAGGGTGCCCGGCTGCCGCACCGGGTGATCGAGAGCGCGTCTCCGGTCATCTCGATGGCGATGGTGGCGGAAACCGAGTCGATCACCGTCTTCGCCCGCGCTCTCGCCCAGGTGTTCTCGCCCAGCGGCTGCTGCGCCATCATGCCCTTCCACAAGCGGTTCAGCGTCGAGCCCTACGGCATCTTCTGGCTGAAGGACCGGCCTTTGTCGCCGGGTGCCCGCACCGTGCTGTCGGCCGTCCGCGCGGCCTCGGAACTCAAGATGCGCCTCGTCGCCGCGAGCCCCGCCGCCACTGCCGCAGCACGGTGACGACCGATACCGAAATGCATATCGATTTGCCGAATAATCATATTTGACAGTTATGGGAAAAGGGAGGATTGCTAGGGACACCAACCATCGCGTCCAACGCCATCCGCGCCACAGAACGCGGGGGCGGCGTATCGCGTGCCGTAGTAACGGGGAGGATTCCGGTCCATGTCGTCTGCCAAGCGCACTTCCTTCAGCTCCAAACTGGCCGGCCTCGCCGTCGGCCTGATCGTCGTCGCCGGCGCCGCTGCCGTCCCGGCCATGGCCCAGGACAAGCCGACCGTCGGCATCGCCATGCCGACCAAGTCCTCGGCGCGCTGGATCGACGACGGCAACAACATGGTCAAGTATTTCCAGGAGAAGGGATACAAGACCGACCTGCAATATGCAGAGGACGACATCCCCAACCAGCTCGCCCAGATCGAGAACATGGTCACCAAGAACGACAAGGTTCTGGTGATCGCCGCCATCGACGGGACGACGCTGACCGACGTGCTGCAAAAGGCCGCCGAGCGCGGCGTGAAGGTCATCGCCTACGACCGCCTGATCCGCGGCTCGGCCAACGTCGATTACTACGCCACCTTCGACAACTTCCAGGTCGGCGTCCTCCAGGCCTCCTACATCGAGAAGGCGCTCGGGCTGAAGGACGGCAAGGGTCCGTTCAACATCGAGCTGTTCGGCGGCTCGCCCGACGACAACAACGCCTACTTCTTCTACAACGGCGCGATGTCAGTGCTGCAACCCTACATCGACAGCGGCAAGCTGAAGGTCGGCAGCGGCCAGGTCGGCATGGACAAGGTGTCGACCCTGCGCTGGGACGGCGCCGTCGCCCAGGCCCGCATGGACAATCTGCTGAGCGCCTATTACGGCAACAAGCGGGTGGACGCGGTGCTGTCGCCCTATGACGGCCTCAGCATCGGCATCATCTCGTCGCTGAAGGGCGTCGGCTACGGTTCGGCGGCGCAGCCGATGCCGGTCGTCACCGGCCAGGACGCCGAGGTGCAGTCGGTCAAGTCGATCCTGGCGGGCGAGCAGCGCTCCACCGTCTTCAAGGACACCCGCGAGCTGGCGAAGGTCACGGTGGGCATGGTCGACGACCTGCTGGCCGGCCGCACCCCGCAGGTCAACGACACCAAGACCTACGACAACGGCAAGAAGGTGGTTCCCTCCTATCTGCTGAAGCCGGTCAGCGTCGATCTCTCGAACTGGAAGCAGGTCCTGGTCGACGGCGGTTACTACAAGGAATCGCAGATCAAGTGAGTGAACGGCGCGGGAGCGGGGCGCCATCCGGCATCCCCTCCCGCGCCTCGCCTTGCGGAAGGTCGGGCGGTCAGAGGTCAATCCATGGACAGCATTCTTGAGATGCGCGGCATCACGAAGACGTTTCCGGGCGTCAAGGCTCTGGACAACGTCAACCTCTCGGTCCGCAAGGGGGAGATCCACGCGCTGATCGGCGAAAACGGCGCCGGCAAATCGACGCTGATGAAGGTGCTGAGCGGCGTCTATCCGCACGGCACCTACGAGGGCGAAATCCGCTTCGGCGGCCAGCCCGTCGCCTTTCGCGGCATCGCCGACAGCGAGAAGCTGGGCATCATCATCATCCACCAGGAACTGGCGCTGGTCCCGCTGCTGTCGATCACCGAGAATCTGTTTCTCGGCAACGAGCAGGCGAAACGCGGCCGGATCGACTGGGTCGCCGCCACCGCCCGCGCGCGCGAACTGCTGCGCATGGTCGGGCTGACCGATTCGCCGGAGACGCTGATCACCGACATCGGCGTCGGCAAGCAGCAGCTGGTCGAGATCGCCAAGGCGCTGTCCAAGCAGGTCAAGCTGCTGATCCTGGACGAGCCGACCGCCAGCCTGAACGAGAGCGACAGCGACGCGCTGCTGGCTTTGCTGCTGCGCTTCAAGGAACAGGGCATCTCCTCCATCCTGATCTCGCACAAGCTGAACGAGATCGCCAAGGTCGCCGACCGCGTCACCATCCTGCGCGACGGCACCACGGTGGAGACGCTGGACTGCCACGACGCGCCGATCAGCCAGGACCGCATCATCAAGGGCATGGTCGGCCGCGACCTCGCCGACCGCTACCCGCGCCGCACCAGCAACCCGGGCAGGATCCTGTTCGAGGTGAAGGACTGGAGCGCCGACCACCCCATCCATGCCGGCCGCCGCGTCGTCAAGGACATCGACCTGCATGTCCGCCGGGGCGAGGTGGTGGGCATCGCCGGGCTGATGGGCGCCGGCCGCACCGAATTCGCCATGAGCCTGTTCGGCCGATCCTACGGCCGCAACATCCGCGGCCAGGCCTTCCTCGACGGGCGCGAGATCGACGTTTCGACCATAGCCAAAGCGATGGGCAATGGCCTCGCCTATGCCACCGAGGACCGCAAGCATTACGGCCTCGTGCTCGACAACGACATCCGCCACAACGTGACGCTGGCCAATCTGGACGGCGTCGCCAAGCGCGGCGTCATCCACCACGAGCGCGAGATCGAGGTCGCCAACGAGTTCCGCCGCCGCCTGCGCATCCGCTGTTCGGACGTGTTCCAGCAGACGGTCAATCTGTCCGGCGGCAACCAGCAGAAGGTCGTGCTCAGCAAATGGCTGTTCGCCGACCCGCAGGTGCTGATCCTGGACGAGCCGACCCGCGGCATCGACGTCGGCGCCAAATATGAAATCTACACCATCGTCAACCAGCTGGTGGCCGAGGGCCGCGGCGTCATCCTGATCTCCTCGGAACTGCCGGAGCTTCTGGGCGTCGCCGACCGCATCTACGTGATGAACGAGGGCGCCCTGGTCGCCGAGATGCCGGCGGCCGAGGCCAGCCAGGAAAAGATCATGCACGCCATCATGTCGTCCGCCTCGAAAGCCACGGCAGCCCGCGCCGCCGTCGCCGCTGCCGCCTTGAACAATGGTGCCCGGGAGTCCCTGCAATGAGCGCCGAACTGAACCTGCCGGCCGCGCCGCCGCGCCAGGCCTCGATGGCCAAGTTCCTGAAGAGCCACATGCGCGATTACGGCATGCTGATCTCGCTGCTGGCGATCGTGGCGTTCTTCCAGTACATGACCAACGGCACGCTGCTGCAGCCGCTGAACCTGACCAACCTCGTCCTGCAGAACAGCTACATCGTCATCATGGCCCTGGGCATGCTGCTGGTGATCGTCGCCGGGCACATCGATTTGTCGGTGGGCTCCATCGTCGGCTTCATCGGCGCGCTGGCCGCCATCCTGATGGTGCAGTTCCACTGGCACTTCATCCCCACCGCCATCGTCAGCCTGTTGGCCGGTGCGGCCATCGGCGCCGCCCAGGGCTATTGGGTCGCCTATTTCCGCATCCCGTCCTTCATCGTGACGCTGGCCGGCATGCTGGTCTTCCGCGGCCTCAGCCTCGCGCTGCTGGCCGGCCAGTCGGTCGGCCCCTTCCCGGTGGAGTTCCAGCGCCTCAGCTCCGGCTTCATCCCGGACATCTTCGGCACCGAGGGCTTCCACACCACCACGATGGTGCTGTGCCTCGCCACCCCGGCGATCCTGATCGCCTTCAGCGTCGCCGCCCGCCTGCGCCGCCACCGCTTCGCCATCGAACAGGAGCCGCTGGTCCTGTTCCTGCTGAAGAGCGCCGGGCTGTTCGCGGTGGTCGCCTATGTCGGCTGGCTGCTGTCGACCTACAAGGGCCTGCCGAACGTCCTGATCATCATGGCGCTGCTGATCGGCATCTACGCCTTCGTCACCCGCGACACCACCATCGGCCGGCGCATCTACGCGCTGGGCGGCAACGAGAAGGCCGCCAAGCTGTCGGGCATCGACACCCGCCGCCTGTCCTTCTACACCTTCGTCAACATGGGCGTCCTGGCGGCACTCGCCGGCCTGATCTTCGCCGCCCGCCTCAACACCGCCACGCCGAAGGCCGGTGTGTCCTTCGAGCTGGACGTGATCGCCGCCTGCTTCATCGGCGGCGCGTCGGCCTCGGGCGGCGTCGGCCGGGTGACCGGTGCGGTGATCGGCGCCTTCATCATGGGCGTGATGAACAACGGCATGTCGATCGTCGGCATCGGCATCGACTGGCAGCAGGTCATCAAGGGTCTGGTGCTGCTCGCCGCCGTCTGCTTCGACGTCTACAACAAGGGCAAGGCCTGACGGCGGCCTCGTGACCGCCGCCGACCTTCCCCGACCGGACATATCGCCATGACGCTCCCCACCCTCGGACTTGTCGGTCTGGGAAAGATCGCCCGCGACCAGCATATCCCCGCCATCGCCGCCACCGGCCTGTTCAATCTGGCCGCCGTGGTCAGCCCGGACGGTGCGACGGTCGACGGCGTGCCGAGCTTCCGCTCCCAGTCCGACATGCTGGCGGCCCTGCCCGGCCTCGACGCCGTGGCGCTCTGCACCCCGCCCGCCGTCCGCCACGGCCTGACGGTGGAGGCTCTGCGCGCCGGCTGCCATGTGCTGATCGAGAAGCCGCCCGCGGCCACCCTGTCGGAGCTTCACGATCTGGCGGCGGAGGCGGAGACCGCGCGGCGCACCCTGTTCACCGCCTGGCATTCGCAGTTCAACCCGGCGGTGGAGGAAACCAAGCGCCGGTTGGCGGATGCGGACATCCGCAGCGTCGCCATCACCTGGAAGGAGGATGTGCGGCGCTGGCACCCGGGCCAGGACTGGATCTTCGCGGCGGGCGGCTTCGGCGTCTTCGATCCCGGCATCAACGCCTTGTCGATCCTGACCGACATCCTGCCGGCCCCGGTCTTCGTCCGCGCCGCCGACCTGCATGTGCCGGCCAACTGCGACACCGCCATCGCCGCGACGCTGGAGATGGGGGCCGCCCCCGGTTCCCGCATCGGCCGCGTCACCGCCGACTTCGACTTCCTCCAGCAGGGCGAGCAGACCTGGTCCATCGTCATCGAGACTGCGGACGGGCGCCTCGACCTGACCCATGGCGGCACCCGCCTGTTCGCGGACGGCGTACCGGTGCTGGCCGAGCCCGATACCGAGTACCAGCGCATCTACCGCCACTTCCACCGGCTGATCGGCGATGGGGCGAGCGACGTCGACGGCCGCCCGCTGTCGCTCGTCGCCGACGCCTGCATGGTCGGCCGCTGGCACCGCACCGATTCCTTCGACTGGTAGCAGCCCCCGCAACAGGGCCCCGCAATAGGGAGGTCCCCCCGCATGCCCACCGCAGCCGGCATCAAACTCGGCACCCGCATCGGCCACCGGATCACCGCCGGCAGTGCCGGCATCCTGCTGTTCCTCGCCGCCGTCGCCGGTGTGGGCATCAATGCCCTGTCGGAGACGGAGACGGTGGTGCGCCGCAACGGCGTGCTGGCGGAGCAGGTGGTCGATCTCGGGCGCATGCAGACGCTGATGCTGGACATGCGGCTGAAGACCACCGCCTTCCTGCTGAACGGCCGCGACGAGGATGCCGACGCCGTCGCCTCGCTGTCGGCGGAGGCCGCGAACCTCGTCGCCGCCGTCGACCGGCGCCTGTCCGGCAGCGGCGACACTGCAGCAGTGCAGCAGATGACGGCCCGCGTCGCCCAGTATCGCGACAGCTTCGCCGCCGTCCGCGAGGCGCACGGCCAGCGCAGCGAGGCGGTGGCCGAGGTGGCGAAGTTCGGGTCGAAGTTGCAGACCATGCTCAGCACCATCCTGACCAACGCCAAGAGCGGCGGCAATGTCGAGGCCCTGAACCTCGCGGCCCAGGCGGCGATGCATGTCCAGGCCGCCCGCACCGTCGCCGCCCGCTTCCAGGGCGAGGGCAGCGCCGGCCTCGCCACCGCGACGAAGACCGAGCTGAAGACCGCTGCCCAGAATGGCGACGCCATGGCGAAGACGGTGACCGACCCGGCGCTGCGCGGTCTGGTGTCCGCCTTCCTCAAGACGCTCGACGGCTATGCCGCCGGCTTCGACCGGCTGGTGGAGACCACCCAGCGCCGCGACGCCCTGGTCACCGACACCCTGACCCCGCTCGGCACCGCCATCGGCGATCAGGCGCGCGGCCTGACCGACCAGGGCATCGCCGACGAGCAGCAGCTGCGCGCCGACACCACCTCCGACATCGCCGGCTACCGGCAGGCGATGGCCGGCGCGTCGGCCGCCGGGCTGATCCTCGGCCTTGCCGCCGCGCTGCTGATCGCCCGCAGCCTGTCGCGGCCGGTGGTCGCCATGACCGACGCCATGACCCGGCTGGCCGGCGGCGACCGCTCGGTGACCGTCCCCGGCCTCGACCGCCGCGACGAGATCGGCGACGTGGTGCAGCTGATCGGTTCCATCGCCGCCCAGACCAACCTGCTGGCGCTGAATGCCACCATCGAGGCGGCGCGGGCCGGCGAGGCGGGACGCGGCTTCGCCGTGGTGGCGAACGAGGTCAAGAGCCTCGCCGCCCAGACCGCGAAGGCGACCGAGGAGATCGAGGCCCAGATCGCCGCCGTCCAGCGCGTCAGCAGCGAGGCGGCCGGCGCCATCACCGAGATCGTCAAGGTCATCGGCGAGGTCAACGAGGTCTCCGGCACCATCGCCTCCGCCATCGGCGAGCAGCGGGCGGCGACCAGCGAGATCAGCGGCAGCATCCAGCGCGCCGCGCGCGGCACCCAGGATGTCCGCGACAGCATCGCCGGCGTGACCCACGCCTTCCAGGCCACCAGCGACGCCTCGCGTCAGGTCAGATCCGCCGCCGACGGCCTGTCCGGCGAGGCCGACGACCTGCGCGGCTGCGTGTCGCGCTTCCTGGCCGACATGCGCGCGGCCTGACCCGACCACGGCCTTGAACAAGGCCAAAGAAACGCAACCACACCTCCGGCGCCGGGCCTACGGTCCGCGCCCCAACCTGAAACCGGTGTCGATATGTCCGAGACGAAGCCCCCCTTCCCCGCCAATGCCGATGGTTCGGCCCCCGGTTCAGAACGGCGTCTGCGCTCGCGCGCGTGGTTCGACAACCCCGCCAACCCCGACATGACCGCGCTGTATCTTGAGCGCTACCTGAATTTCGGCCTGACGCGCGAGGAGCTGCAATCCGGCGCGCCGATCATCGGCATCGCCCAGACCGGGTCCGACCTCAGCCCCTGCAACCGCCACCATCTGGTGCTGGCCGAACGGCTGCGCGAAGGCATCCGCACCGCCGGCGGCATCGCCATCGAGTTCCCCGTCCACCCGATCCAGGAGACCGGCAAGCGGCCGACCGCCTCCATCGACCGCAACCTCGCCTATCTCGGGCTGGTCGAGGTGCTGCACGGCTATCCGCTCGACGGCGTGGTGCTGACCATCGGCTGCGACAAGACCACGCCGGCCTGCCTGATGGCCGCCGCCACCGTCAACATCCCGGCCATCGCGCTGTCGGTCGGCCCGATGCTGAACGGCTGGTTCCGCGGCGAGCGCACCGGATCGGGCACCATCGTGTGGAAGGCCCGCCAGATGATGGCGGCCGGCGAGATCGACTATCAGGGCTTCATCGAGCTGGTGGCCTCCTCGGCCCCCTCGACCGGCTACTGCAACACGATGGGCACCGCGTCGACCATGAATTCCCTGGCGGAGGTGCTGGGCATGCAGCTTCCGGGCTCCGCCGCGATCCCCGCCCCCTACCGCGAGCGCCAGCAGGCCGCCTATGAGACCGGCAAGCGCATCGTCGAGATGGTGCGCCAGGACATCAAGCCGTCCGACATCCTGACCCGCGACGCCTTCCTCAACGCCATCGTCGTCAATTCCGCCATCGGCGGTTCGACCAACGCGCCGATCCACATCAACGCCATCGCCAAGCACATCGGCGTGCCGCTGACGGTGGACGACTGGCAGACCCACGGGCTGGGCGTGCCGCTGCTGGTCAACCTCCAGCCGGCCGGCGAATATCTGGGCGAGGACTTCCACCGCGCCGGCGGCGTGCCGGCCGTGGTCGGGCAGCTGATGACCCAGGGCCTGATCCGCGAGGACGCGCCCAACGTCAACGGCCGCAGCATTGGCGAGAACTGCCGCAACACCGAGATCCTCGACACCCGCGTCATCCACCCGATCGACGACCCGCTGAAGATCAACGCCGGCTTCGTCGTGCTGCGCGGCACCCTGTTCAACGCCGCCATCATGAAGACCAGCGTGATCTCCGACGAGTTCCGCGAGCGCTACCTGTCCAATCCCAAGGATCCGGAAGCCTTCGAGGGCAAGGTCGTCGTCTTCGACGGCCCGGAGGACTACCATCACCGCATCGACGACCCGTCGCTGGGCATCGACGCCTACACCATCCTGGTCATCCGCGGCGCCGGCCCCATCGGCTACCCCGGTGCGGCGGAGGTGGTGAACATGCGTCCGCCCGCCGACCTCATCAAGCAGGGCATCCATTCCCTGCCCTGCATCGGCGACGGCCGCCAGTCCGGCACCTCGGGGTCGCCGTCGATCCTCAACGCCTCGCCGGAGGCGGCGGCCGGCGGCAATCTCGGCCTTCTGCGCAGCGGCGACCGCGTGCGGATCGACCTGCGCCGCGGCAGCGCCGACATCCTGATCTCCGAAGCGGAGCTTGCCGACCGCAAGGCCACGCTGGAGGCCGCCGGCGGCTACCCCGCCCCGCCGTCGCAGACCCCGTGGCAGGAAATCCAGCGCGGCATCGTCGACCAGCTGGACGAGGGCATGGTGCTGAAGCCGGCGGTCAAGTACCAGCGCGTGGCGCAGACCATGGGGATCCCGCGCGACAACCACTGAGGCCGGGAGCTTCGGGGTGGATGCCGCCCTCCTGCAATGCGGGAGGGCGGTGGCCATCGGCACGGAGCCGGCACGGACCTTCGGAAGGGAATCGGCTTCACGCTTCAAACCGGGTCCGATTTTGCCAGACCGATCCAAACGTACGGCGTTACAGGAGCTGGATTCCGACAGACTTCACCTGCAAGCGGCGCGCGTGCAGCAACTGACCGCAAGGCGGTTCGACAAGATCGATCCGGATTGGACTTTGCACGCTACCGGGACGCAGCAAGTGTATGCTTATGAATTATGGAACGAGACGCGTCCCCTGATCCGTCCTACTGAATGACTTTTCCGCCGGGGCCGCTCATCACCCCGGCGCACTCAGGCAAAAATATTCAAAATATCACGACATTCAGGGCCTTCTTGAAGTCCTTCAGAAAGGCTGCCACTTCTTCCGCAGCCTGCTTGTCATCCCAGGCCGCCAATGACTTCATGTTCTTTTCAATGTCGGGCTTGATCTCCATTTCCGTCTTGCGGTTTGCAAATGCATTTGCCGCTCCCAATTTTTCATGATGCCCGTCCGATTTTTTGGCCTCGTCGGCCAATTTTTTGAGCAGCGGAATCATTTTTGAATCATCCATGGCAACAGCGAACAATGCTTTGTTCTTAGTCTTATTGTCTTTCAGCATCTCCGCCCACTCCTTCCCGAGCAACCTCGGGTTCACTTCGTGAGATTCGTGGGTGATGCATTTGCAAAAATTATCGAGGGCTTTGAGTCCGTCCTCTTTTTCCTTTTTTGTAGCAGTCAGCCTGGCTTTCAGTTTCTTACCCAAAGCTTCCGCTTGGGCCAGGACCTGCGACATTACGGATTCAACGACCTTGTTCTGCTCGGACCACAGCTTGGTGTAGGCCTTGTACTCGACGACGTGTGCATCGACTTCCTTCGACAGAACGGCGAACTTGTTGCTGAACTTGTGCTTCACCAAATGCGCACGGTGCTTCTTGATAAGGCCATCCCACTCAGTCAGAAGATCCTCAAGGTTCTTTGCCATTTCTACCCTCGATGACACAATAAATTGGGCGAAAGGAACGAAGCACAGCCTCTCTCCCGTCGCAGTAATCCCGTTATAAATCCATCGCATTTTCAGCCAAACAGACGAACCATCCAAAATGGGGCTTCTCAAAGCCGCCAGGGTCCGGACTATAGCCAATGGACTAAAGTTACCGCGACATGGACGGGCCCGCACCGCCATGGAGTCAGTCATCCACAGGGGGGCATCCACAGGCGGGTTGCCACGGGGGTCAGGCGAAGTCGCGCCCCTGGGCTTTGAATCGCAACGATCCCACCCGGAGAAGTCTCTTATGGGTCCAGCCCCCAATAGCAGGATCGAACCTTCGGCGCTCTGCCCCGGTCGATTGGGATCACCCGGCCTGCGCATCCCAGCAATGCCCCACCATTTCGTGTGACTTTTTACGGATGCCCTTGACGTGCATCTCCCTTTGCCCACATAAGCCCTGACGAAACATTCGGTCACAGTCGTCCGACGGCCGCCGCACGGCGCCTCCGGCAGGGGCCTTTCCACACCGGGATCCGCATCGACGAGCGATGCACGCCCGTCCGGCAGCGTCGAATGCCGGCCTAAGTGAGACGTACGACAGAGGCATGACGTTTGATTCAAAGCGGCGCCGGATGGCGCCGAACAACCGCGCACGCAACCGCAACCCGCGTCCGCGTGACGATTTCGACAGCTCCCGCCCGCCGGCCAATCCGGTCCATGGCGGCGGCCCCACCGGTCCGGTTCCGGGCAAGGACGAGATCCTGTTCCTTCCGCTGGGCGGTTGTTCCCGCATCGGCATGAACATGGCGCTCTACGGTCACGCCGGCAAATGGCTGATCGTCGATGCCGGCGTCGCCTTCGTCGGCGACGAGATGCCGGGCATCGACAGCCTGATGGCCGATCCGGCCTTCATCGAAGAGCGGATGCAGGACGTCGTCGGCTTGGTGGTGACCCATGCGCACGAGGACCATATCGGCGCGATCCACCATCTGTGGCCGCGCCTGCGCTGCCCGATCTATGCCAGCCCCTTCGCCTCCCACATCATCCGGGACCGGCTGAAGGAAAAGGGCGCGCACCGCGCCGCCAAGGTGCAGACCTTCGAGATCGGCGACACGCTGAGCATCGGTCCCTTCCGGATCGAGACCATCGCCGTCACCCATTCGATCCCGGAGCCGATGTCGCTGGCGATCCGCACGGCGGCCGGCACGGTCCTGCACACCGGCGACTGGAAGTTCGATCCCAACCCGCTGGTCGGCCGCAGCACCGATTTCGCCGCCCTCAAGCGGCTGGGCGACGAAGGGCTGCTCGCCATGATGTGCGACAGCACCAACGCCGACGTGCCCGGCTCGACCGGGTCGGAGGCCGACGCCCGCGCCGGCCTGATCGGCGCCTTCGCCAACCGCTCGGGCGCCATCGCGGTGACCGGCTTCGCCTCCAACGTCGCCCGCATGACCGCGGTGGCGGAAGCGGCGGCGGCGGTCGGGCGCAAGGTGGTGCTGGTCGGCCGCTCCATGCTGCGCATGGAAAAGGCGGCGCAGGCCTGCGGCTATCTCGACCATGTGCCGGACTTCATGGATGTCCGCGAGGCGTCCTGGACCCCGCGCGACAACCTCGTGTTCCTGTGCACCGGCAGCCAGGGCGAGGAACGGGCGGCGCTCAGCCGTCTGGCCCGCAACGAGCACCGCGAGCTGTGGCTGGAAGAGGGCGACACCGTCATCTTCTCCGCCCGCATCATCCCCGGCAACGAAGAGGCCCTGGCCGAAATCCACGGGCATCTGCGCGGCATGGGTGTCGAGATCGTCACCCCGGCCGAGGCGCCGGTCCATGTCTCCGGCCATCCGAAGCGCGACGACCTCGCCCGCATGTACGGGCTGGTCCGCCCCCGCTTCGCCGTGCCGGTCCATGGCACCATCGAGCATATGGAAGCCCACGCCCGCCTCGCCCGCAGCTGCGGCGTCGAACGCGCGCTGGTTCCGGAGGATGGCGACATCCTGCGCATCGCCAGGGAAGGCACCCGCGTCATCGGCCGCATCGAGCCGAAGCGCCTCGCCAACACCGGGCGGGAGCTGATCTCCTGGATCCCCGCCGAGCTGCCGGCGGAAGAGACGCTCGTCGCGGCGGCCTGATTGCCGCGGAAGCGCTAACGGACAAAAGCGAACGGGCCCTGTGGAACACTCCACAGGGCCCGTTCGCTTTTCTACGATGCTTGAACCGTCATTCGGCCGGAGTGGCGACCATCGGAACCTCGATGGCGCGGGCCTGGAGCAGTTCCTTCCATTTGCGGAAGGCGGCGATCAGGATGATGAAGCCCAGCGTCAGCATGATGATCGAGATGCCGGCGTTGAAGGGGTTGTAGCCCTTGGCCGCCTTGTTCAGATAGACGTTGGCGATCATCCAGTAGCCGGCGACGTTCACCGTGACGAACAGGTAGGCCAGCGGGATCAGGCAGGTCAGCATGTAGATCCGCTTCTGGGCCAGCCGCAGGATGATGGTGGCGCCGATGATCAGGCCGACCGAGGCCATCAGCTGGTTCGACACGCCGAACAGGGCCCAGACCGAGTTGATGTCGCCCGACGTCAGCAGATACCCCCAGGCCACGCAGGCGATGACGCTGGCGATGATCGAACCGGGGACCCAGTCCAGCCGCTTCATCGGGGCATAGACGTCGCCCAGCAGGTCCTGGATCAGGTAACGGGCGACGCGGGTGCCGCTGTCCACGGCGGTCAGGATGAACACCGCCTCGAACATCACGACGAACTGGAAGAAGTAGGAGGCGAGGCTGTTGAACCACGGCACGCGGGTGAAGATCTCGGTCATGCCGACCGCCAGGGTCACCGCGCCGCCGGTCCGGCCGTAGAGGTCGAGGCCGATGTCCTGGCTCAGCCGCGGCAGGTCCACCACATTCATGCCCAGGGCCTTGAAGGCGGCCGGCGCGGAGTTGATGGCGAAGTAATCGGCCGGATGCAGGGCGGTGGCGGCGATCAGCGCCATGACGCCGACCAGGCATTCCGCCAGCATGCCGCCGAAGGCCACCGGACGGATGTCGCTCCACTTGTCGATCAGCTTGGGCGTGGTGCCCGACCCGATGAAGGCATGGAAGCCAGAGATGGCGCCGCAGGCGATGGTGATCGAGATGAAGGGCCAGACCGGGCCGTTCAGCACCGGGCCGCCGCCATGGATGAAGTCGGTCAGGGCCGGGAAGCGGATTTCCGGGTTGATGAAGACGACGCCGACGACCAGCGCGCCGAACACGCCGACCTTCATGAAGCTGGACAGGTAGCCGCGCGGGGTCAGCAGCAGCCAGACCGGCAGCGCCGTGGCGAAGAAGGCGTAGATGGGCAGGATGACGGCGACCGTTTCGGCATGCAGCGTCAGCCACTCGCCCAGCAGCGTGCCCTGGATGTAGGGGCCGGCGAAGACCGAGGCGGCGATGGCGGCGATGCCGACCTGGGTGGCGCCTTTGGACGAGCCGGTGATCTTCTCGTAGAGGCCGAGCGCGATGGCGATGGGGATCGTCATGAACACCGCGAAGGCGCCCCAGGCGTTGCGTTCCAGCGCATGGACGACGACCATCGACAGGCCGGCCATGGTGATGGTGATGATGAACAGCATCGCCAGACCGGTGCACCAGCCGGCCACCGGGCCGAGTTCGGCCTTGGCGACTTCGGACAGCGACTGTCCCTTGTGCTTCATCGAGGCGAACAGCACGACGGTGTCATGCACCGCACCGCCGACGACGCAGCCGATCAGCAGCCACAGGAAACTCGGCAGGTAGCCGAACTGGGCGGCCAGCACCGGACCGACCAGCGGGCCGGCGGCGGCGATGGCGGCGAAATGCTGGCCCGCATTCACCCATTTCTTGGTGGGCACATAGTTCTTGCCGTCCGCCAGGATGTGGGACGGGGTGACTTCCGAATCGTCGGCACGGAGAACCTTGCGCACGAAGAACACGCCGTAGAAGCGGTAGCAGAGCGCAAGAATGCAGAGTGTCGCGATCACAAATGTTAGGGCGTGATCCATGACGGTTCTCCTGAAAAGGATATGCCGCCGGTGTAATCCCGCCGCGAAGCTCCGTGGGGTGGAATGCCGCGAGCGGCAGCCGGGACGTGCCGAGCGGCAGCCGGCAGGGGGCGAGCGGCGGCGCCCAAATGCCCTGCCGGCTGCCGCCCCGCTTATGCTCACTTGCCGCCGGTGACGTCCAGGAAGGTGCCGGTGATGAAGGAAGCCTCGGGGCCAGCCAGCCACAGGATCGCCCGCGCGACCTCCTCGGGCTGGCCGCCCCGTCCCATCGGGATCGAGTCCTTGACGCGGTCCACCCGTCCCGGCTCCCCACCGCTGGCATGCATGTCGGTGTAGATGTGGCCGGGTCGGATGCAGTTGACGCGGATGCCGTCCCGCGCGACCTCCTTGGAAAAGCCGATGGTGAAGGTCTCCAGCGCGCCCTTGGAGGCGGCATAGTCGACATACTCGTTCGGGCTGCCGAGCCGGGCCGATGCCGACGAGATGTTGACGATCACGCCGCCCGGCCCGTTGTGGCGATGCGACATGCGCCTGGCCGCCTGCTGCGCGCAGAGGATCGGGCCGATGGCGTTGACCGCGAAGATGCGCTGCATCCGCTCGAAGCCGAGATCCTCGGTCCGGCACTGGCGCGCGAGCACCGCGGCGTTGTTGACCAGGACGTCGATGCGGCCGAACTCGCGGTCGATTGCCTCGAACAGTGCCACGACCTGCGCCGGATCGGCGCTGTCGGCGCGCACCGCCAGGGCCCGACGCCCCTGGGCTTCGACATCCGCCACCACGGCATGGGCGGCGGTCTCGTCGGAAACGAAGCTGATCGCGACGTCGTAGCCCTGGGCGGCGGCGAGCCTTGCGGTCGCGGCCCCCATGCCGCGCCCGCCCCCCGTTATCAGGATCAGCGGCGCTTGAGAGACGGTGGTCATTGGGAAGGATCTCCTTATGGCAGGGGAACGGTCAGGCGGAGCGCGGCAGGCCGGGCTTCCCATGCGGTTCCGCGGCGGAAGCGTTCAGATGCGGCCTCAGCATCAGGACGAGCGGGACGATCAGGGCGGCGGTCGCCGCGGAGGCCAGCACGCCGGTGGTCTGGCTGCTGTGGTCGGCGATGGCGCCGTAGAGGATCGGGGCCAGCCCGCCGGAGCCGATGACGCTGGTGTAGAAGACCGCGAAGGCCCGGCCGGTGTCGCCGTTGGACAGCTCCGGCACGGTGCCGTAGAGCACCGAGGAGGTGCCGTTGAGCACGATGCCGAGCAGCGGAAGCAGGACGAGCGTCGGCGTCAGCGAGGTGAGCAGCGTCGCCGCGATCAGCAGGGCCGTGGCGGCTTCGGTCACCATGACGCAGCCGACCACCCCCAGCCGCTCCCCGAGCAGGCTGCATGTCGCCTTCCCCAGCGCGCCGCCGATGAACAGCAGGGCCAGCGCCAGCCCGACCGTCGCCGAATCCCCGCCCTGGCCATGGATGAGAAAGGGCAGGAAGAGCAGATAGCCCATGCGGGTGGCGGTATCGAGCGCACCGATCACGGTCAGGATGCCGAAGCCGCCGCGGCCGCGCCCCGCCGCCTTCGTCTTGACGGCCCTGGTGATGGGAACCGCCGGCAACAGCGGCAGCAGGGCGACCGACAGGACGAGTCCGATGGCCGCCATCATCCCCAGCACCGGCTGCCAGCCGACCGTCGGCAACAGCACGGCGACGAGCGCCGGCAGCGCCGCCTTCCCGAGGTCGCCCGAGAAGTTATAGATGCCGAGCGGATGGCGCGATGCCGCGCCGTAGCTGACGGTGACGAGCATCGAGCCGCAGGGGTGCTGGATGCTCGATCCGATGCCGGCGACGACGAGGCCGACGCACAGGCCCGGCAGGCCGAGCGGCAACGCCATGATCAGCAGGCCCGCCGCGGCAAGGACGGTCGACAGGATCAGCGCCGCCCGCGGCGACAGGCCGCGAAGGGCGCGGTCGGCCGGGATTTGCAATCCCCCCATCGTCCCGGAGTAAAGGGCGCGGATGACGGCAAGCATCGCATAGGACAGGCCGAACTGCGCCTGCCACACCGGCAGGAAGACATAGAGGGCGTCGGTGTAGCCGTCATGCACCGCATGGGCAAGACACGCGCCCGTCAGGCTTTTCTTCTTCTCTGTCCACCACTGTCTCGCAGTCATCTTCGATGGCTTTCCCGGAGGCGCCACAGGCATTGCCCGGCTGGTCTGAATGGGCAGGCAGGGTATACCCGTGACGATTCATCGACTAGTATGGTTTGAATCACGAATATCGTCAGTTTTCCTCACGGGTTTGCCCTCAAGGATCGCCCATGCGCCGCCTTCCTCCGCTGAACGCCCTGCGCATCTTCGAGGTCGCGGCCCGCACCGGCAGCTATGCCGAAGCCGGGGCCGAACTCGGCCTCACCCATGGCGCGGTGAGCCGGCAGATCGCCGCGCTGGAAAGCTGGCTCGGGCAGAGGCTGTTCACCAAGGAGGGGCGCCGCATGGTGGCGACGCCGATGGCGCGGATTTTCGCGTCCGAGGTCGGGCTGTCCTTCGACCGGCTGGCCGTCGCGGCGGAAGCCTGCGGCCGGCCCGACGCGCGGCGCATCCTGCGGGTCAGCGCCCCGACCAGCTTCGCGATGCGCTGGCTGATCCCGCGGCTCGGCCGCTACCATGCCGGACATCCGCAGGTCGAGGTGGCGGTCACGACGGTGTCGACCGTGCTGGAGGAGCTGCGCGGCGGCGTCGACGTGGCGATCCGGCGCGGTGCCGCGCGGGAGCATGTGTGGCCCCAGCACCGCGTCGTTCCGGTGCTGGACGATGTGGACACGCTGATCATGAGCCCGGCGCTGTTCGCGCGGCGGCCGATCCACAAGCCCACCGACATCGAGGGGCACACGCTGCTCGCCAGCGAAACCCGTCCGGGCGATTGGACCGGCTGGCTCGAAGCGGCGGGGCTCCAGCATCTTGCCGGTCATCCCCGCCAGATATTCGATCATTTCTTCGTCACCCGTCAGGCGGTGGAGGACGGGCTCGGCATCGGGATCGGCCCGCTGCCGATGCTGGACATCGACATCGCCAACGGCAAGCTGATGACGCCGCTACCGGACATCCGGGTTCCGAGAACGGGATACGTGGCGCTGGTTCCACCCCAGGCCGATGCGGGGAAGCTGGTCGCCGGTTTCGTCGACTGGCTGGTCGGCGAGGCGCAGGGAGCGGTGTGACGGGCCGGGCCGGCGCAAGGCCCCCGGCGGCATGGCCCCAAAACCGCTCGAGGCCCGGAATGCGCCGCTCGGGCCGACAGAGCGCCGCTCGCCGGAAAGCGGCCCGGCGCGGGCGGCAACGGCGCTAGGGTGGGACGTCCCACAATGCCGCGCCGGCTTTCGCCAGAGATCTCCGATGACCGAGTCCTGCCCCCGTACCCCCCTGCGCAAGGCGCTTGCCAACCTGCGCCGCCTGTTCAACGACGACAGCTACGACCGCTACCGCGAGGCCCAGGCCCGCCTCGCCCCGGACGAGCCGCCGCTCGACCCGCGGTCCTTCAAGGCGCGGCAGATCCTGATGACTCTGGGACGGGGCTGCTGCGGACGGTAGCCCCCTCCCCCGGGCCGGGGGCTGGGGCGGGACCGGCCTCGGGCTTCAGTCCGGGAAGCCGCGCCCGGCTGCCGCTGCGTTCCGAATAGGCGCGGGTCAGCTCCGCCCCGAACAGGAAGATGACCGCCGAATAATAGACCCACAGCAGGATCAGCACGAAGGAGCCGGCCGCGCCATAGACCGACACCACGCCGCTGGTGGCGATGTAGAAGCCGATCAGGAATTTTCCCACAGCGAACAGGAAGGCGTTCACCGCCGCCCCCAGCCAGACGTCGGCCCAGCGGATGTAGGCGTCGGGCAGGATGCGGTAGATCAGCGCGAACAGGCCGGTCAGCACCGTCCAGGACACCAGCACGTCGAACAGCCACAGCAGCGACGGCATCGCCGGCAGATAGGCCGAGGCCCAGCGGCCGGCCGCCGCCAGACCGGCGCTGACCACCAGCGAGACGATCAGCAGGAAGCCGATGGCGCCGATCAGCGCCAGCGCCTTCAGCCGCACCCGCACCAGCCAGGTGATGGTCGATTCCTGGGGGGCCGCCACCCGCCAGATGCGGTTCAGCCCGGCCTGAAGCTCGACGAAGACGGTGGTGGCGCCGACCAGGATGGTGCCGATGCCGATGACGCTGGCGACGATGCCGGTCTCCTTCGCGCCGGCCCGCGCGATCAAATCCTGCAGGGTTTCGCCGGCATCGTGCCCGACCAGCGTCGTCAGCTGGTCGACCAGCGCGCCGCGCGCCGCCTCGTCGCCGAACACCAGCCCGGCCAGCGCGATCACCAGGATCGCCAGCGGCGCCAGCGAGAAGATGGTGTAGAAGGCGATGGAGGCCGCCATGCTCATCGCGTCGTCGTTCATCCAGCCATAGGCCGCATCGACGACGATCGCCCATCCCCTTCGCACACTGCCCATCGCCCCCTCCCGTCCCGCACCGTCTCCCCCGGTAACACCGGCGGCGGCCATTCGGTCATGGTCGGGGGCCCAAAGCGCCCGTTTCATCCTGCCCTACCCGCCCGACGGGTCTCCATGATAGGAAGGAGGAAGCAGCGGCGAGCGGCCGTTGAACAGGTGAACGGCAGGCCGAAACCTGTTTCATGCTGTTCCAAACGTTCCATCCGAAGCCAGGACAGGAGACCCGCCCGGTGTCGCAGAAGGTGATCGGCCTGATCGGGGGCATGAGCTGGGAAAGCTCCGCCGAATATTACCGCATCGTCAACGAAGGCGTCCGCGACCGGCTGGGCGGTCTGCGCTCGGCCCGCTGCCTGATGTGGTCCTTCGACTTCGCCGAGGTCGAGGCGTTGCAGCATGCCGGCCGCTGGGACGACGCCACCGCCCTGATGATCGACGCCGCCCGCCGGCTGGAGCGCGGCGGCGCCGACTTCCTGCTGATCTGCACCAACACCATGCACCGCATGGCCGCCGAGGTGCAGGCCGCCGTCGCCATCCCGCTGCTGCACATCGCCGACCCCACGGCCGAGCGCATCCGAGCATCCGGCCATCGCCGCGTCGGGCTGCTCGGCACCGCCTTCACCATGGAGCAGGACTTCTACAAGGGCCGGCTGGCCGAGCGCCACGGGCTGGAGGTTCTGATCCCCGACGAGGCCGACCGCGCCATCGTCCACCGCATCATCTACGAGGAACTGGTCCAGGGCCGGGTCGAGGCGGCGTCCCGTCAGGCCTACCGCGAGGTGATCGCCCGGCTGGTCGAGCGCGGCGCCGAGACGGTCATCCTCGGCTGCACCGAGATCATGCTGCTGGTGAAACCGGAGGACAGCGCCGTCCCGCTGTTCGACACCACCGCCATCCATGCCGAAGCGGCGGTGGAACTCGCCATCGCCGGCTTCACCCCATCCCCAGCCGTTCCTTGAGCGCACCCAGGAAGCGCCTGCTGACCGGGACCGCATGGCCGCCGGTGGTCTGGATTTCCGCCAGCCCGCCATCGGCGAAGCGGATTTCCCGGATGCGGTCCGGATTGACCAGATGCTGGCGGTGGCAACGGAACAGCGGGCTCTTCTCCTGGATGGTGTGGAGCGTCAGCTCGGTGAAGCGCTCCTGCCCGTCCTCCCCCACCACATAGACGCCGGCGGGGCGGGAGACGACATACTCGACATCGGCCAGCTTCATCAGGGTGATGCGGTTGACCCCGGTGCAGGGAATGTGGCGCAGCTCCGCCGCCCCCGGCAGGACCGACAGCTCCTGCGGCGCATGCTGGCGGCGCAGCCGCTGCAACGTCTTCGCCAGCCGCGCCGGATCGGCCGGCTTCAGCAGATAGTCGAAGGCGTGCTCCTCGAAGGCCTGGACGGCATACTCGTCGTGGGCGGTCAGGAAGACGATGCGCGGCATCCGCTCGGGATCGAGCATGCTCAGCATCTCCAGCCCGCTGACCCGCGGCATCTGGATGTCGAGGAAGACCACGTCGGGCGCCTGCCGGTTGATGGCGCCGATGGCCTCGATGGCGTTGGCGCATTCGCCGACGATGCGGATGTCGGAGGATTCCTCCAGCAGGCGTCGCAGTTCCTCGCGCGCCAGCGGTTCGTCATCGACGATCAGGACGTTCATGGCAGCCGTCATGCGGGCACGGTCTCTTCAAGAGGCAGGCGCAAAGTGACGCGGGTGAAGGCATCCGGCTCGCAGGCGACCGAGACGCCGTACTCCTCACCGTAGCGGTTGCGGATGCGGCGGTCGACGATGGTCATGCCCAGCCCGTCGCCGCCCGGCTTGGCCTCGAAGAGCCCGGCATTGTCCTCCACCGCCAGCAGCAGGTCGCCGCCGTCGCGTCGCGCCGCGATGCGCACCCGGCCGTCGCTGAGAAGCTGCGCGGTGCCGTGCTTGATCGCGTTCTCCACCAGCGGCTGGAGCGAGAAGGCCGGCAGCCGGGCGTGGCGCAGCTCGTCCGGCACCTCGATCTCCACCGCCAGCCGCCCGGTGAAGCGGGCCAGCTCGATCTGGAGATAGGCGCTGACATGCTCGACCTCGTCGGCCAGCGTCGCCATCTGGCTGGGGCGCTTCAGGTTCTTGCGGAAGAAGGTCGACAGGTTCTGCACCAGCTGGCGCGCCCGCTCCGGATCGTTGCGGATGACGGCGGAGATGGTGTTGAGCGCGTTGAACAGGAAATGCGGGTTCACCTGCGCATGCAGAAGCTTGATCTCCGACTGCGCCAGCAGCGCCTTCTGCTGCTCGTAGCGGCCGGCCAGGATCTGGTTCGACAGCAGGCGGGCCACGCCCTCGCCCAGCGTGCGGTTGATGGTGGAGAAGATCTTGGTCTTCGGCTCGTACAGCTTGATGGTGCCGATCACCCCGCCATCCTCGCCAACCAGCGGGATGACCAGCGCCGCCCCCAGCCGGCAGGCCGGGCTGATCGAGCAGCGGTAGGCCACCTCGTTGCCGTCGGCATAGATGACCTGATTGCTGGCGATGGCCTGATGGGTCTGCGGTGAGCTGATCGGCGTGCCCGGCAGATGGTGGTCGTCGCCCATGCCGATGAAGGCCAGCAGTTTTTCCCGGTCGGTGATGGCGACGGCGCCGACGCCGGTCTCCTCGAAGATGATGCGGGCGACGCGGGTGCTGTTCTCGCTGTTGAAGCCGCCGCGCAGCACCCCGTCGCAGCGCGCGGCGATCTTCAGCGCCTTGGCGGAAAAGGCGCTCGACTGCTTCTCGTCCAGCACCCGGCGCTCCAGCAGGATGCGCATGAACAGCGCAGCACCCAGGGTGTTGGCGACGATCATCGGCGCCGCCACCACCTCGACCAGATGCATCGCCGCCTCGAAGGGCCGGGCCACCGCCAGGATGATCAGCATCTGCACCACCTCCGCCACGAAGGTGACGGCGCCGACGCGCAGCGGGTTGAACAGCGGCTCGATCCGGCCCTGGCGCACCATGTGGCGGTGGACCAGCCCGCCGATCAGCCCCTCCGCCATGGTGGAGATGGCGCAGGCCAGCGCCGACATGCCGCCCAGCGAATAGCGGTGCAACCCGCCGGTCAGCCCGACCGCCAGCCCCACCGACGGCCCGCCGAAGATGCCGCCCAGCACGGCGCCGATGGCGCGGGTGTTGGCGATGCTGTCGTCGATGTGCAGGCCGAAATAGGTGCCCATGATGCAGAAGATCGAGAAGATCACGTAGCAGGCCAGCTTGTGCGGCCAGCGCACCGTCACATGGGTCAAGGGCAGGAACAGCGGCGTCCGGCTCAGCAGATAGGCGATCACCAGATAGACGCACATCTGCTGGAGCAGCGAGAGGACCAGGGTGAAGGGTTCGACAGGCATGGCGGTTTTCCCGGCAGCGGCCTTACGGGACCGGCGCTGCTCCGCGCCATCCTACACCGGCAGGGCGTCCCCGCCGATGGGACATCCTTGCATTCCTACCCTGGCACGGATACTCACCGCCGCCGCGGGGCCGGGTGCAGCAGGGCCAGTTCCGGGGTTACCGACTGCCGCATCGCCGCGTCCCATTCGGTCATGGTGACGAAGCGCAGGCCCTGCCTCTCCCCTTCCTCCAGGATCGCCGGCAGCGCCGCGACGGTCGCCGCCTTGGTGCTGTGCATCAGCACGACGGCGCCGGGCGCCAGCCGTTCGACGATGCGGTGGCGGATGATGTCGGGACCGGTGTCCTTCCAGTCCTGGCTGTCGGCGGTCCACAGCACCGTCGCCATGCCGTGCCGACGCGCCAGCGCCGTCAGCGCATCGTCCACGTCGCCATAGGGCGGCCGGAACCACGTCGCCGTCACCCCGACCGACGCCAGCGCCTTTTCCGCCTGCGCCAGGTTCCACTCGCGCTCGGCCGGCTTCAGGTCGGTGGTCATCGGGTGAGTCTGGGTGTGGCTGCCGACCTCGTTGCCGGAGGTGGCGACCATCCTGGCGATGTCGTGATGCTCCGGGATCTTGGCGCCGATGTAGAAGAAGGTCGCCTTCGCCCCATGCGCCCGCAGGATGTCGAGGATGTGCGGGTCGTTGCCGTCCGGCCCATCGTCGATGGTCAGCGCCACCACCCTGGCCGATGGCAGTGTCGGATCGACCTGGGCGAGGTCGAGGTCCGATCCGGGGATCAGATGCCGAGTCACGAAGGGAGCCGCCCCATGGGTGGCGGCATAGCTGCGCTGGCCGGACATCGCCGGTGCAGGCAGGCACAGCAGGGTTGCCGCCAGCCCGAGCGGCAGGACGGCGCGGCGGAACAGGGTCATCATCGCAAGGGGCACTTGGGAAAAGGTCGGAGCCAGCCGCCCCCTCGAAGGGGGTAGGGCCGGCGGAAGACCTGAGCTTTGCGCCCGCCCGCCGCGATGGACAAGCGATTTCTTGGGGACTTGCGGGGGTAGAGGCCGACCCGCCCCCACCCCCGCACAGCCGCCGTTACAGCTTGGCCCGCAGGGTCAGCAGCACGGTGCGCGGCTCGCCATAGATGTTGCCCGACTGCACGTTGTTGATGCGCTGGTAATAGGTGCGGTCGAACAGATTCTTGACGTTCACCGCCGCCGTCACCTTCTCGGTCACGTCATAGGCGACGCGGGCGTCCACCGTCGCATAGCCGCCCTGGGTCAGGCGGGCGCCGCCCAGCGACGGGAACTCGTTGTACATCGAGGTCTGGGCGGTGACGCCGCCGCCGACGCTCAGCCGGTCGTCGATGCTCTCGGGCAAGCGGTAGTTGGTCCACAGCTTGAACTGGTGCATCGGCGCGATGGCGGTGAAGGCGCTGCCGGAGTTGGCGCTGCTGTCCAGGCTCTTGGCGCGGGTGAAGGTGTAGCCGGCATAGGCGTCCCAGCCCGGCAGAATCTCGCCGGAGACGTCCAGCTCGAAGCCGCGGCTCTGCGCCTTGCCGCCGGAGATGTAGATCGACTGGTTGGGATAGCGCGGGTCGGACTGCGGCCGGTTCTCCTCCTCGATGTGGAAGACCGACGCGGTGGCGTGCAGCCGTCCGCCGAAGTAATCGGCCTTGACGCCGGCCTCGTACTGCCGGCCCTTCAGCGGCTCCAGCACCTTGCCGGACGCATCGACGAAGGATTGCGGCTGGTACATCTGCGTCACGCTGGTGTAGAGCGCGTAGGTGGAGTTGACCTCATAGACGAGGCCGGCATAGGGCGTGACCTTGCCGCGGACGGACGCGCTGCTCTCCGCGGTGCCCGCCAGCGCGTCGGCATCGACCTTGGTCTGCCACCAGTTCATCCGCCCGCCGACGATCAGCTTCAGCGGGTCGGCCAGCTTCAGGCGCAGGACGCCGTAGGTGCCCCAGCTGTCGGTGGTGGTCTTGGTGTCCCGCTGCCAGTTGCGCCAGGCCGGTTCGGGGGCGGAGGCGTTGGGGGCGAAGATGTTCTGCGTCACCGACCAGCTGCCGACCGGGTTGGCCGCGCGGTGGCGGAAGGTCCAGCGCTCGTAATTGGTGCCGACCGCCGCCTCGTGGGTCTGGCCGAACAGCCCGAAATTGCCGCTGGCCGACAGGTCGGCGCCGATCTGGTCCTGGTCGTAACGGACCTTCTGGGCGTAGAGCGTCGTCCGGTTCACCCCCGGCGTGACCGGGGAGTAGGCATAGGCCATCTTCCGGTCCATCTCGTTGTCGATGTAATGGGTGGCGAGCTTCACCGCCCAGCCATTGTCGAAGCGGTGCTCCAGATCGGCGAAGCCGCCCTTGGTGGTGAAGATGTCGCGGTTCCATTCCTCGCCCAGCGAGGTCGAACGGTCGACGTCGAGCAGCCGGAACTGCGGCTGTCCGTTCACCACCGTGGCATAGCCCGGCAGGTTCCAGGCGCCCTTGTAGCTCATGCGCTGGTACCAGGCGCCGGCGGTCAGGGTGGTGTCGGGCGTCAGGTCGGCGGCGATGCTGCCATAGGCGACCGCCCGGTCCTGTGTCGTCCAGTCCTGGAAGCCGTTGCGGTCCTGATAGGCGCCGACGAAGCGCCCGCGCAGGCTGCCGGACTGGTTCAGCGGCCCGGTGATGTCGCCTTCGCCGCGGTAGTTGGCATAGGAGCCGGCGGTCAGCTCGCCATAGCCTTCCAGCGTCTTCTTCGGCGTCTTGCGGACGAGATTGATCGCGCCGCCGGGGCCGCCCATGCCGTTCAGCAGCCCGGCCGGACCCTTCAGCACCTCCACCCGCTCATACATCGCCAGATCGGGCGAGGCGAAGATGCGGCTGTCCAGCGTGGTCGGCACGCCGTCGAACTGCAGGTTCGTCATCTCGAAGCCGCGCGAATAGAATTGCAGGCGGTTGCCGTCGATCAGCTCCACCGTGACGCCCGGCGTCTGCTTCATCGCGTCTTCGAGCGTGATGAGCTTCTGTTCCTCGATGCGCTCGCGCGGCATCGTGGTGACGGTCTGCGGCACCTCGCGCGGAGCGAGCGGCAGCTTGGAGCCGACGGTGGTCGGCGGGTTGGCGTCGCGCTGGCGGTCGGCGCCGACGTCGATGGTCGGCAAGGTCATCGCTCCGGACGACATCGCACCCGACGAGGCGGTGGTCCCCGTGTTCGTCGTCGCCTGCGCCAAGGCCAGGGCCGGCAGCAGCAGGGCTGCCGCCGCAACCGACGCCAGCAGGCGGACGCGCCCCCTGTTCTGTCTCCCAAGGCGTCCGGGCTGCCTGTCAATCGTCATTCCGATGATCCCCCATTCGTCACTGTGCCGATGTCAATTCACGGATTTGTTGGCTGCTTTATTGGCTGCGGCTCCGGCCGGTTCCCCCGGTCAAGGCCAGCGGGATGCGCACCCGCAAGACCGCGTCGCGCTTTCCTGCGTAGTGAGATTGATTCTTATTTGCAAGATGATTTGCGGTGAGCCAGCGTTCGGCCCGGCTGAACGGTGACGCCACCGATACCCGCGTGATGTGTGGCGTCTCCGCCCCTGCCCTGCCGCGTGCTCAACCCGGAGCCGGCACCCTCTGTGGTTGTTGCCCGCCCGTCGGCCGGCGGCAGTGGCGCACCATCATTATGCGAACGATTCTTACTTGTGGCGAAGGTGTTCCCCTGCCCGCCCCTCTCCGTCAGATGCGGGTCACGCTGGATCCGGTGCCTGCCGACCGGTAGGACGAGCGATGTGGGACGTCCCACATCATCCCGCTACCGCCGCCCGGCAAGCTCCCGCACCAGATCCACCAGCGCCCGCAGCCCCGGCGGCAGATGGCGCCGGCCTGAGTAGTAAAGACACAAGCCCGGAAACGGCTGCGTCCATTCCTCCAGCACGCGCAGCAGGCGGCCGGCGGCGATGTCCTCGGCGACATGCCATTCCGCCAGATAGCCAAGCCCGAGCCCGCCGCGGACCGCGTCGAGCATCAGGTCGGCATCGTCCAGGATCAGCGGCCCGGTACCGTCGATGGCGACCGCCTCGCCATGCCGCTCGAACTCCCAGCGATAGAGGGCGCCGCTCGGCAGGCGGCTGCGGATGCAGCGGTGCCCGGCGAGGTCGGCCGGCGTCTCCGGCAGGGTGCGGCCGGTGAAATACTCCGGCGTGCCGACGACCGCGAAGCGCAGGGCGGGGCCGAGCGGGATGGCGATCATGTCCTGCGGCACCTGCTCCGCCAGCCGCAAGCCGGCGTCGAAGCCCTCCAGCACGATGTCGACCAGCTTCCCTTCGGTGACGAGATCGACCGTCATCTCGGGATAGCGGCGCAGATACTCCAGAATGACCGGCTTCATGATCATCCGCGCGGCGCCGGCCGAGCTGTTGATGCGCAGCGTTCCGGCGGGGGCCAGCCGATGGTCGGACAGCCGGTCGATGGCGGCACGGATGTCGCGCAGGGCAGGGGCGGTGTCGGCGACGAACTGCTCGCCCGCCTGGGTCAGCGCCACGCTGCGCGTCGTGCGGTGGAACAGCCGCACCCCCAGCCGCTCCTCCAGCGCCGCGATGGCATGGCTGAGCGCCGAGCGCGACATCCCCAGCTCGGCCGCCGCGGCGCGGAAACCGCGATGCCGGGCAACCGCCTGCACGGCTTCCAGCTCCGCCAGTCCGGTCACACTCATTGTCCCGATCCGTTCACCGATGCATGCGGGATTGTCCACCTTATCACCCGGCGGCCCCTGTGCCACCTGAATGGCCGACACCCACTGACCGCTCCGGGAGAGCCCGATGCACGAGATCGACAGCATCTATATCGACGGCCGCTTCGTCACCCCGCATGGGACGGAGCTGTTCGACCTGCACAATCCGGCGACCGGCACCGTGACCGGCCGCGTCCGCCTTGCCGACGAGGAGGATGCGCACGCCGCCATCGCCGCCGCCAAACGCGCCTTCCCCGCCTTCTCCCGGACGGCCAAGGCGGAGCGCATCGCCCTGCTGCACCGGATGGGCGATGCCGTGGCCGCCCGGCGCGACGAGTTGCTCGACGCCGTGATCGAGGAATATGGCGCCCCGGCCTCACGCGCCGGCTTCATGGTCGATCACCCGGTGAACGCCTTCCGCGAGACCGCCGCCCTGCTCGCCGACTACCCCTTCGTCCGCCGGATGGGCACGGCGGAGGTCAGGATGGAGCCACTCGGCGTCGCCGGGCTGATCACACCGTGGAACAGCAATGCCGGCTTCATCTGCGGCAAGCTCGCCACCGCCATCGCCGCCGGCTGCACCGCGGTGATCAAGCCCAGCGAGATGAGCGCCCGCCAGACGCAGATCGTCACCGAGGCGCTGCATGCCGCCGGTCTGCCGCCCGGCTTGGTCAACATCGTGACCGGCCGCGGCGACCGGGTGGGGGCGGCGATCTCCAGCCACCCCGACATCGCCAAGATCTCCTTCACCGGCTCCACCGCCACCGGCAAGGCGATCCTGCGCGCGGCGGCCGACAGCTTGAAACGCGTCACGCTGGAGCTGGGCGGCAAATCGCCGACGATCATTCTCGACGATGCCGACCTGTCGCGGGCGATCCCGCTGGCGGTCAGCGCCGCCTTCATGAACAGCGGGCAGGCCTGCATCGCCGGCACCCGCCTGCTGGCTCCGCGCAGCCGCCTCGCCGAGATCGAGGCGCTGACCAAGGCGGCGGTCGAGGCGGTGCGCACCGGCGACCCGCGCGATCCGGCCACCAGTGTCGGCCCGATGGTCAGCCGGACCCAGTGGGAGCGGGTGCAGCGCTACATCCGCATCGGGGGGGAGGAGGGCGCCGTCCTGCTGGCCGGCGGGGAAGGGCGGCCGGAGGGCCAACCGGAATTTTCCGGCGGCTGGTTCGTGCGGCCGACCCTGTTCACCGGCGTCCGCAACGACATGATCATCGCGCGCGAGGAGATCTTCGGCCCGGTCCTCTCCATCATCCCCTATCGCGACGAGGAGGAGGCGGTCGCCATCGCCAACGACACCGTCTACGGCCTCCAGGCCTATGTGCTGGCCGGCGACACCGCCCGCGCCCGCCGGGTGGCCGACCGCATCGTTGCCGGCCGGGTGCTGATCAACAGCCTGGCCCACGATCCGAAGGCGCCGTTCGGCGGCTTCAAGCAATCCGGCATCGGTCGCGAATATGGCAGCTTCGGCCTCGACGCCTTCCTGGAACCCAAGTCGCTGCTGGGGGAGGGCGTTTAGAATCTGTCTGATGTTTATCGAAGCATCAGACAGATTCTAAGCTTTTGGTTTTCCGTGTGATTCACGCTTCAAGCGATTCCGCTTGAACCGATCACACTCTAGACGCCCTCGTCCAGAATGGCGTCGATCTCGGCCCGCAGCCGCAACAGCCGGTCGCGGTTGTCGGGGTCGAGATGGCGGCGCTGTTCGCGCACCACCGCCACGTCGCGCAGGATGCGCTTCACGCTGGCCTGCAAGGCCCGCACCGCCTCCTTCGCATCCGGCTCCTGGGCCGGCGCATCGTCCGCGGCGCCGCCCTGGGCATGATCGCGCTTGGCCTGCCGCACCGCCTTGACGCTGGCGCCCTCCTTGGCCCGCTTCCACAGCCCGGCCTGCAACCCGGCGGGAGCGGCGGCGATCTCGATCATCACGGAGCGGGAGACGTGGGCGAACCCGGTCGCATACTCCTCTCGGATTTCCGCCGGCAGTCCCATGATCGCCAGCAGCTTGGTCACGTCGGTGCGGTCGCGCCCGACGACGGCGGCCAGCTCGTCATGGGTGTAGCCGTGCTTGTCGATCAGCCGGGCCAGCGCCGCCGCATATTCCACCGCGTTCAAATCGACGCGCTGGACATTGTCGATCAGCCCGATCTCGTCCGGATCGCCGGAGGTCAGGATGGCGAAGACCGTCTTGCGGCCCAGCATCTCGTGCGCACGAACCCGCCGCTCGCCGCCGATCAGCAGATACTCGCCCTGGGGCAGGGGACGCACCAGGACCGGGTTCTGAAGCCCGTGCCGCTCGATGGAGGAGGCGAGGCCGCGCAGCTCCGCCTCGTCGAAATGGCGGCGGGGCTGGTCGGGGTTGCGGTGGACGCGGGCGAGGTCCAGCTCCACCACATGCGGGAAGCCGGCCGAGGTGCCGAACAGCCGGTCGCTGCCCACCGTCAGCCCGCCGGCCATGCCCCCCATCGCGGCGCCCGCAGGCTCGGCCGCAGTGCCCAGCAGCTCGCGGGTCTTGCGTTCGAACTTACGCGACATGGGTCGTCTCCCGGTTCTGGGCATAGGCGCGGATCTGGCGCGCCACCTCGCGGAAGGTCTCGGCCCCCGGCGCCTTGGGATCGCCGGCCAGCGTGATCATGCCGGCCGCCGCCGCCTTGCCATAGACGGTGGCGCGCGGGATGGGATCGAAGACCGGCACCTGACCGGCGTAGGATTCGTGCAGTTCCTGCAACGTCGCGCGGTCCTGGGTCAGCCGGTCGTTGTACATGGTCGGGATGATGCCGGCGATGCGCAGGGCCGGGTTCACCCGGCGGCGGATGCGGCCGATGGTGTCGACCAGCCGCTTGACGCCCAGCAGGGCCAGCGCCTCCGTCTGCACCGGCACCACCACCAGCTCCGCCGCCGACAGGGCGTTGGCGGTCACCAGCCCCAGATTGGGCGCGCAGTCCATCACCACGAAATCGTAGGAGTGGCGCACCTCGTCCAGCTTCTCGCGCAGGATCAGCCCGCCGGTGGAATCGGCGGCCAGCTCCACGTCGGCATCGGCCAGCGACAGCCCGGCCGGCGCCAGATCCAGCCCGCTCTCCGTCGTCGGCATGATCACCGAGGTCAGCGGCTCTTCCGAGCGCAGCACATAATAGAGTGTCTTGCGCTGCTGCTCCAAGGCGACGATGGCGGCGTTGCCGATGCCGACATGGACGGTGGCGTTGCTCTGGGAATCGCAGTCGATCAGCAGAACCCGCGCCCCGCCCTCGGTCAGGGCATAGGCGAGGTTGACGGCGGTGGCGGTCTTGCCGACGCCGCCCTTCTGGTTGGCGACCGCCAGATATGTCGCGGAGCGCGGCCGTTCGTCCGCCTTGTGGCGGGTCAGGAAATCGACGAGCTGCTGCGGGATGCGTTCCGCCCCGCTTTCCCAGCGGCTGATCCGCGCCTTGGTATAGCTGCGGCCGAGCTGCCCGTTCAGCCAGTCGGCGAACTGCGTCTGGTTCTCGCCGCGGCGCTCGCGCAACTGGCGCATCTCGTCGCCCCCGCCACCCATCGACCGCACTCCCGTCATTCAGCTTGGACTCCGCCCCCCATCGGCGGCCGGGCGGAGTCTGAGCAAGTTGCCGGAACTTTGTCAATGGAGCCCGTGCGGAGTTGCAACAACAAATGCACCCCCGCGCCGCCGGTGGGCGGTGGACCTCACTCCTCCGTGTCGGCCGGCTGCTCGACCCTGGGCATCACCAGCACCTTGTCGATGCGGCGGCCGTCCATGTCGACCACCTCGAAACGGACGCCGTTCCACTCGAACCACTCGCCGGCCTGCGGCACATGGCCCAGCCGGTGCAGCACCAGACCCGCCAGCGTGTGGAAGTCGCCGGCATCGCGCAGGCCGCGCACGCCGACGGTGTCCTCGAACTCGTCCACCGGCATCCAGCCCTCGACCAGCCAGGAACCGTCCTCGCGCCGGATCGCCGCGGTCTCCACCGCCTCGCCGGCTTCCGGCAGGTCGCCGGCGATGATCTCCAGGATGTCGGTCAGGGTGACCAGCCCTTCGATGCTGCCATACTCGTCGACGACCATCGCCAGATGGTGGCCGGAGTTCTTCATCAGGTCGAGCAGCTTCAGGATCGGCGTGCCGTCATGCACCACCAGCGGCTTGGCGGCCCCGGCCTCCAGATCGAAGGGGCGGCCCTGGACGACGGCGCCCAGCAGGTCGCGGGTGTGGACGACGCCGACCAGCTCGTCGAGCGTGCCGCGGCACACCGGATAGCGGGAATGGCCGAAGCTGCGGATCGCCTCCAGCAGTTCGGCCTGCGGCTTGCCCGGATCGAGCCAGGCGACGTCCGGGCGGGGGACCATGATGCTGCGCACCGTGCGGTCGGCCAGCCGCAGCACGCCGTCGATCATCTCCTTCTCGGCCGGGGCGAAGACGCCCGACTCGGTGCCCTCGGAGATCATCGAGCGGACCTCCTCCTCGGTGACCGTCTCCTCGCGGGCGCCATGCAGGCCGAGCAGCCGCAGCAGCAGGTCGGTGGAGGCGCCGAGCAGCCAGACGAAGGGGCCGGCGATGCGGGACAGCGCGCGCATCGGCGGCGCGATGAGGGCGGCGATCCGCTCCGGGTTCTTCAGGGCGATGCGCTTCGGGATCAGCTCGCCCAGCACGATGGACAGATAGGTGATGACCACCAGCACGCCGCCGACGCCGAGGATCTCGCCCTTCCCGGCCAGGGCGGGGAAGCCGTCCAGCCACTGGCCCAGCCGGTCGCCCAGCGTGGCGCCGCCATAGGCGCCGGCGACGACGCCGACCAGCGTGATGCCGATCTGGACGGTGCTGAGAAAGCGGCTCGGCTCCTCGATCAGCCGCAGCGCCGTCCGGGCTCCACGGTCGCCCTGGTCGGCCAGATGCTGGAGCCGGGCCTTGCGCGAGGAAACGACGGCCAGTTCGGACATGGCGAACACCCCGTTGAGGAGCGTCAACGCGACGATGATGGCGATCTCAAACGAGAGCATCGAAGGATTCCTTGGAAAAATGGGCATGAGTCGTCGCGCGGCCGGCGCCTGGGGCACCCCGCGTTCGACAGAACAGGTGACGATAAGAAGAGCCGGCAGCGTAATGCGCGTCAGGCATCGGTCGGGCCGTGCACCAGGCCGGGCAGCATGGGGGCGACCGGATCGCTCATGCAGAAAGATATGGATACGCCGCGGGCGACCGGAGATCCGATCCCCCGCGGCCATCTGGGGCCGCTTGGCGAAGTGTTCATCGGGTCCCCGCCTGCCGGGCAGGGCTGCTCCATCCTGATTGCGCTCCGCCCGGCATGTGGTGTCGGTTCGGCCTTTTGCAAGATTTGGCCTTTTGCAAGGTTCAGCCGTCTGCAAGGTTGGGCCGGTCGCCGGCCGCCCGCACCTCGGTGAAGACGCGGCGGATTTCCGGGAAACGCTCCTTCACCCGGCGTTCGATGCGGGCCAGCGTCCGCTCCACCTCACCGGCGCTGACCTCGTCCCGCACATCCAGGCTGAGATTGACGATCACCACCTTGGGGCCGAGATGGATGGTCAGCACCTCGTTCACGTGATCGACCGCCTCCTCCTCCCGCACCAGGGCGCGCACCCCATGCACGAGGTCGGGGCGGGCGGCCTCGCCGATCAGCAGGCTCTTCGTCTCATAGGCGAGGAAGGCGGCGGTGGCGGCCAGCACCAGCCCGATCAGGATCGACCCGACGCCGTCATAGACCGGCTGGTCCAGCAGCAGATCCGCCGACAGGCAGGCGGCGGCGACGATCAGCCCGACCAGGGCGGCGCTGTCCTCGAACAAAACGATGAAGACGGTCGGGTCCTTGCTGGCATGGACGGTCTCGAACACGCCGGCCTCGCCGCGGTCAGCGTTGAAGGCGCGCAGCGCCACCACCCAGCTGATCGCCTCCATCACGAAGGCGACGCCCAGCACGACGAAGTTGATCCAGGCGGACTCCACCGGCTGCGGATGGAGGATCTTCTCCACCCCTTCATAGATGGAGACCACCGCACCGCCGGCGAAGATCACCAGCGCCACGACGAAGGTCCAGAAATATAGCTCGCGCGCGTAACCGAAGGGGTGGCGCTCGTCGGGCAGCTTCTTCGACCGCTTCAGCCCGACCAGCATCAGCGCCTCGTTCCCGGTATCGACCAGGGAATGGACCGCCTCGCTCAGCATCGACGCGCTGCCGGTGATCAGCGCCGCGACGAACTTGGTGACGGTGATCGCCAGATTGGCCGCGATGGCGGCAAGGACGACCTTCCCCGACTCCCCGTCTTCCATCTCATTCGCCAATGCCGCACCAGATGTTCCGGCCATTGCATCCCGCATCCTGTCGCCCCCCTCCGGCCAGTCAGGCCCCAGGGCAAGGAAACTCCGCCACGCTCGGCCTGTTCCCTGGCGCCCTGTTTCCTGGCGGCCAGAATCCTGAACCTTGGTGACGCTTCGAGGGCACGGGGACCGGTCCGGGTTTGAACTTTGGTGACGCCGACAGCCGGACCGACTCGGCGTGACTCCTGAACTTTGGTGACGCTGGGCGCTTGCGGGGTTTGAACTTTGGTGACGCTCCGGGCCTCGACTCGACGTGGATTCGACTCGATCAGGCGTTTGAACTTTGGTGACGCCCGGACTGTGGGAAGCGATGACGGGTGGTGGAGCGAACGTCGCCTCACCTCCTCCACCAGCCCCGCAAAGGCATGTTTCTAGTAACATCAAACACTTGATGGGATTTCGCCTGGATCCCCGCCTTCGCGGGAACGATGGAAAGCGCATGACCTTCAATAGGCAACAGGCCGGACAAAGGGCGTGCAGCCCGTCACTCCGCCCATCTCAGCCGCCTGGAATCCTTGAACTTTGGTGACGCTCCACAGCCGGCGAAGACCGACTCCGGCCTCGAATCGACAAGGCCAGCGTCACCAAGGTTCAAGCAGACAGCCCGTTCCCTGCCGCGATTCGTCCACAGACGCCTGAGTCCTCCCCATGAACTCTGGTGACGCCCGGCTTGAACTGTGGTGACGCGACTCGGACTTATCCCCTGAACTTTGGTGACGAATCTAATAGTTGATTCCAAATAGGTTCCAAATAGCCTGCGTCACCAAGGTTCAAATTGCCTTCGGCGCGATCCGGGGTGTTGTATCTGGCAGGTTCGGTCATCGGCCCGTCACAGGACGGTCACGCTGGCCAAAAGCTGGAGGTCGGCATGGGCAGCATTCATCGTTTGATCGAGACACACGGACGCGACGGCGCGCTGGCCCTCGTTTCGGACGAGGAACGGCCGCTGATCGACATCGCGGCGGCGGTCCAGGCAGCGGAAAACGGCAAGCTCGGCATCACCTATGCCGGATTCTGCCAGACCGCGCTGCCGCACCGCCAGCTTCCCGACGACCAGCATTGGGAACGGCCCGGCCACAAGGTCAAGCTGGTCATCCAGCCCGGCGTGATCGAGGACCGCAACGGCGTCACCCGCCGAATCGGCGTTCCCTACGGCAGCCGGGCGCGCATGATTCTGCTCTATCTCCAGACCCGTGCGATTCAGACCGGGAATCCGGAGGTCGAGCTTGGCGGCTCCATGCATGACTGGCTGAAGCGCATGGACATTCCGATCTGCGGCAAGGCCTATCGGGACGTGGAGGATCAGGCGGCGCGCCTGTCGGCCTGCCACCTGACCTTCTTCACCGACGCCGACGGCGGCCGCCGGCAGAGCAAGGAATCGATCGTCGCCGACGCCATCCAGCTGCGCCGGCCCGACGACCGCCAGGGCACCCTGTTCACCGAGACGGTGCGGCTCAGCGACAGCTTCTTCAAGGCCTTGCGCGAACACCCGGTTCCGGTGGCGGAAGAGGCGCTGAAGGCGATCAGCGGCAAGTCGATGGCGCTCGACGTCTATATCTGGCTGGCCTACCGCCTGCACTCGCTGGACAAGCCGACGCCGATCACCTGGGCGGCGCTGCATGGCCAGTTCGGCGCCGGCTATGCCCTGGTCCGCCAGTTCAAGACCAAGTTCATCCCGAATCTGAAATACGCCATGGCCGCCTATCCGGACGCCCGTGTCGAGGAATCGGGCGAAGGGCTGATCCTCCACCCGTCGCGTCCGCCGATCAACGAGCGGGTGGTTGCGCGCATCGCCTGATGCCATTCCGATTCTTGAACTTTGGTGACGCGGGCCGCTCCGATTCTTGAACTCTGGTGACGCCCCACCCTTCGGACTACGCCTTTCGGACTCCCGTCACCAGAGTTCAAGAATCGCCGCTGACGCACCTCGGCCGAGCCGTTACGCCCGGCCCGCCGTCACATCGCGCAGGTAACCGCGGGGCAGGGCATCGTTCAGCCCATCGACCCCGGTCTGCACCGCGCGGGCGAGCGCGGTTCGGGCCAGCACCACCAGCAGGTCGGTCTGGGTGATCATTCCCAGCACGCGCCGGTTCTGGTCGACGATCACCACATCGTGGGTGCGGCCGTCGGACAGCCGGCCGAGCAGAGCGAAGACCGGGGTGTCGGGCAGCTCGGTCGCCGCCGGCGCCATCACGGTGGCGACCCGCGATCCATGGTGCAGGGCGTCGCCATGCGACAGCTGCTCGTGCCCGACGATGCCGACCACGGCATTCTGCGCATCGACCACCGGCAGGGTGCGGAAGCCGTGCTCCAGCAGCCGGGCGCGGGCCAGCTGGGGATGGGTGTCCGGCGTGACGGTGACGAGGTCGCGCGACATGATCTCGCGGCAGGTGATGTCGGCATGCAGCCGCTCCAGCGCGTGCAGCTCGGCATTGACCAGCAGGGCGCCCAGGTCGTCGCGGCTGACGTCCAGCGTCTCGGCCAGCGTGCGCAGCGCGCCGTCGACATCGCCCTGGGTCAGGCCGGGGCGCAGCTGCGGCGGCGGATCGTTGGTGCGGTGGGTGTTGACCGCCTTGTGCGGATAGCGGTGGCCGGACAGCCGGTGGAACATCAGCCCGGCGGTCAGCAGCAGGATGGAGTTCACCGCAACGGGGAAGAAGGCGAACTTGATGCCCATCTCGGTCACCGCCGGCCCGCCCAGCACCGCGGTCAGCGCTGCGGCGCCGCCGGGCGGATGCAGGCAGCGGGTCAGCGACATGGTGGCGATGGCCAGCGCCACCGCGGCGGCCCCGGCCAGCATCGGGTCGGGGATGACGGCGGCGACCAGCACCCCGACGATGGCCGACAGCGTGTTGCCGCCGACAATCGACCAGGGCTGGGCCAGCGGGCTGGCCGGCACGGCGAAGAGCAGAACGGCCGACGCCCCCATCGGCGCCACCAGGACCGGCGCGCTCGACATGTAGGTCAGCATGTTGCGGCAGAGCAGTCCCGTCGCGGCAATGCCCAGCAGCGCGCCGCAGCAGGCGATCATGCGGTCGCGCAGCGTGGCGCCGGGCAGGATCGGCCGGAACACCACCGCACCCAAGCCCGCCAAGCGCTCGCGCAGGGCGGCAAGCTTTCCCCTGGTCATTCGGTCCCCAATCCCCTAGTCCAAATATCTGATTGCCCAACCGGCACTTTGCCCATTCCTGCGGCAAAGTCGGGGCAGGCTAAAACCTCAACAGAACTTGAGGTCAAGCGGAAAAGCCGCCAGACTGGCGGGACGGAGGGTTGCAGGAGAGGGGAGGGCCGGAATGCTGTCACCGGAGGAGTACGACAAGGACCTGACGGTGGGGGAGGTGGCGCGCCGGTCAGGCGTGGCGGTCTCGACCATCCATTTCTACGAGGCGCAGGGGCTGATCCGGAGCTGGCGCAATCCCGGCAACCAGCGCCGCTTCTCCCGCGACGTGCTGCGCCGTGTGGCGGTCGTCAAGGTGGCGCAGCGGCTGGGCATCTCGCTCGCCTCCATCGCCGACGCGCTGAACGCCCTGCCGGAGGACCGCACCCCGACCACCGCCGACTGGCGTCGCATGTCGGAGCGCTGGCGGGAGGAGCTGGACGACCGCATCGCCAAGCTGACCAAGCTGCGCGACAATCTGGACGGCTGCATCGGCTGCGGCTGCCTGTCGATCCGCGACTGCCCCCTGCGCAATCCGTGGGACGAGCTTGGCGACGGCGGCGCCGGGCCGCGGCTGCTGGATCCTGCCTGAATTCCCGGCCTGACCGTTCGGCTCCCCACATTAAAATTGGGGGCCATACGAAAATAAGGGGTGAAGCCGGCGCGGCGATGGTCCATGGAAACGGCCTTCGCAAGACCCATCCGTCGCCTCAGGGGATCCACAGGGTGATCGTCGTCAATCCGCGGCCGCGCACCGAAGGCCGTTCCGCCGCACTGCTGTGCCGGCTGTCCATTCGCCATCTGGCCGGCTGCCTGTCGCTCGCCGCCGCCATGCTGCTGTCCGCCCCGGCACTCGCGCTGTCCCAGCCGGACACCGCGGCCAAGCAGGCCTATCTGGTCGATCTCTCCAGCGGTGATGTGCTGCTGGACAAGAACGGGACGGTGCGCATGGCGCCGTCCTCGATGACCAAGATGATGACGGCCTATCTGACCTACGACGCGCTGGTCCATGGCCGGACGACGCTCGACACCAGTTTCCCGGTCAGCCAGACCGCCTGGAAGATGGGCGGCTCGCGCATGTTCCTGAAGCTGGGCAGCGCGGTGCGGGTGGAGGATCTGCTGCGCGGCCTGCTGATCGACAGCGGCAACGACGCCGCCGTGGCTCTGGCCGAGGGGCTGGCCGGCAGCGAATCCGCCTTCGCCGGGATGATGAACGCCAAGGCGCGCGAGTTGGGGATGGCCGACAGCCATTTCATGAACGCCAGCGGCTGGCCGGATCCGGGCCACTACACCACCGCCCGTGATCTGGCGACCCTGGCCACCCACCTGATCCGCGATTTTCCGCAGTTCTACCACTATGAGTCGGAGCGGAACTTCGCCTGGAACGGCATCCGCCAGGGCAACCGCAACCCGCTGCTCTACCACCCCGTCAGCGTCGACGGCATCAAGACCGGCCACACCGAGGTCGGCGGCTACGGCCTGACCGCGTCGGGGGAGCGCAACGGGCGCCGTCTGGTGCTGGTGGTCAACGGCCTGCCCAGCCCGCAGGCCCGCAACGACGAGCCGACCCGGCTGCTCGATTGGGCGTGGAACAGCTTCAAGCTCTATCCCCTGCTGCGCAAGGGCGAGCTGGTGGAGCAGGCGCCGGTGTGGATGGGCGAGGAGGACAGCGTTCCGGTGACGGTCGCCGACGACGTCACCGTCACCCTGGCGCCGGCAGACCGCAACAGCCTGCATGTCGTCGCCACCCTGGCCGAACCGCTGCCGAGCCCGGTCCATCGCGGCGACGTGGTCGGCCGGCTGCGCATCGACTATGACGGCGCCGTCCGCCGGCAGGTCGATCTGGTCGCCGGTGCCGACGTGCCGGCCTCCAGCGGCCTGACCGCGCTCGGCCAGCGGCTGGGGCATCTGCTGCCGTGAGTGGCGGCTCCCTCTCCCGTCCCGGGAGAGGGAAGGGGCCCGCCGCGAAGCGGTGGGAAGGGTGAGGGTGGTGCAAGGAACCATGCGCTCCTTGATTCTTGACCAACCCCTCACCCTCCCCACTTCGTGGGTCCCCTCCCTCTCCCGGGGCGGGAGAGGGCTTTACCCCCCTCAGTCGACCTTCAGCGTGATGGTGCCCATGGTGCCGTAGCGGGCAACCGAGCGGCTGCCCGGCTCGACGAAGATGGTGCCGGTGCAGGAACCGGTGGTCACCACCTCGCCCTCATGCAGGCCGCCGAAGCTGCGGGCGCCGACATTGGCCATCCACACCAGCAGGCGGACCGGATCGCCGGCGCTGTTGCCGCCGACGACGTCGACCTTGGTCTCGCCGTCGATCTCCAGCGTCACCGTTTCCTTCACCGGATCGAGCGCGCGCCAGTCGGCGATGGCCGGCCCGACGATCAGGGCGCCGTGGTTGAACTGGTCGGCCATGTGGCTCAGCCGATCCTGGCTGCCGAAACCGGCGAAGCGGGTGTCGACGATCTCCCAGGCGGGATGAACCGAGGCGACGGCGGCCAGAACCTCTTCCCGGCTGTAGGGCTGCTCGCGCACCGGCAGGTCGCGGGCGAAGCGGTAGGCGATCTCCGCCTCCACGCCGATGGCCTGGAACAGCTTGGCCGGGAGATGGTCGGTGTTTTCGAAGACGGTGGCGGCGTTGATCGGCGCGCGGAACGGCTCGGCGTCGGGCGTGGCGGCGCCGACCTTCCAGGCGGTGACGGGACCCAGGCGGCGGGCGACGGCGTCCTGGATCTCGTAGGCCTCCGCTTCGGTGGCGGGGCGGTTGTCCAGCCCGGTCAGCCACTGGCGGGTCTCGCGCGCCTCGATCAGGGCCTCGACGGTATCGGTCATGACAAATCTCTGTGATGGAGGGAAGGGGAGGGAGCGGCGCCAGGGGAGCCACAGGATTGGCGGACGACCAGCCGGCTCGGCAGGATGATCCGCTCGGGCGGGCCCTGCGGGTCGGCGATCCGGCGCAGCAGCAGCCGGGCGGCCTCCTGCCCGATCTGCCTTGCGGAGGTGGCGACGGTGGTCAGCGCCGGCCGGCTGAGCGCCGCTTCCGGCACGTCGTCGAAGCCGGTGACGGCCAGATCGCGCCCGGCCCGCAGGCCGCGCGCCTCCAGCCCCAGCATCAGCCCGAGCGCCACCACGTCGTTGTAGCAGAGCGCCGCCGTGGGTGTCTGCGGCCTATTCAGCAGATCGTCGGCGATCCCGGCACCCGACCGCCGGGTCAGCGGGCAGCGCAGCACCAGATCGTCGGCCAGCCCGTGCCGCCGCATCGCCGCGGTGAAGCCGGCATGGCGGCCGGCGTAGGCGGAATGATCCAAGGTGCCGCCGACGAAGGCGATCCGCCGATGGCCCAGCGCGACGAGATGATCGATGACCGTCTCGATGCCCGCCTGATAATCGACCCCGGCATAATCCCGCCCCCGGCCGGACTCCAGGCTGTCGGGGACGAAGCGCAGCGCCTGGACGCAGGGCAGCCGCCAGCCGTCCAGCCGGTCGAGCAGCCCGCTGTCCGTTCCGGCGGCCGGGCAGAGGATCACCCCGTCGACATTGTGCTCCCGCATCCGTTGCAGGAAGCGGTCCTGACGCTCCGGCTGCTCGGCGGTGTTGGCGATGAAGGCGACGAAGCCTTCGGTGTCCAGCACATCGTCGACCCCCGCCGTCAGCTCGGCATAGAAGGGGTTGTTCAGTTCGCAGACCAGCAGCCCGACCGTCTGGGTGCGGGCGGCGCGCAGGTTGGCGGCGCCGCGGTTGTAGATGTAGCCCAGCGCCGCCATGGCGGCCTGGACGCGCTCCCGCGTTTCCGCCGCCACCAGCGGGCTGCCGCGCAGCACCAGCGACACGGTCGAGCGCGACACCCCGGCATGGCCGGCGACCTCCGTCAGGGTGACGCTTCCCGGCTTCTCGCCGCCCGGCTTTTCTCTATCGCGCGGCCCGGCCACGGCGGGGGCGCCTCACACCACGGCGGTCGGCAGTGGCCGGCCGGCGAAGAAGGCCTCCAGATTGTCGAGCACCAGCTGGCCCATCGCCGTCCGCGTTTCCACCGTGGCGCTGGCCTGATGCGGCTGGAGCACGACGTTGTCGAGGGCGTAGAAGCCCTCCGGCACGTTCGGCTCATCGGCGAAGACGTCCAGCGCGGCGCCACCGATCCGGCCCTCGGTCAGAGCCGCCAGCAGCTCCGGCTCGTCCACCACGCTGCCGCGCGCGACATTGACCAGCAGCCCTTCCGGCCCCAGCGCGTCGAGCACGGCGCGGCCGACCATGTTGCGGGCATCCGCCCCGGCCGAGGCGGCGACCATCAGGATGTCGCTCCCCCGCGCCAGATCGACCGGCGAGGCGACGAAGCGGTAGGACACGCCGTCGCGCGGCTTGCGGTTGGTGTAGGCGATGGTCATGCCGAAGGCCTCGGCGCGCTTGGCGATGGCCTCGCCGATGCGGCCCAGACCCAGCACGCCCAGCTTCTTGCCGCTGACCTTGCGGGCGAGCGGCAGCTTGCCCGTCGGCCATTGCCCGGCGCGGACGAAGCGGTCGCCCACCATCATCCGGCGCGACCCGGCGATCATCAGCCCGATGGCGAGATCGGCCACATCGTCGGTCAGCACGTCCGGCGTGTTGCTGACGCGCACGCCGCGGCCGCGGCAATGCTCCAGATCGACCGCATCGGTGCCGACGCCGTTGATGGCGACGATCCCGAGAGTGGGCAGGGCATCGACCACCGCGTTCTTCACGCCGGTCCCGCCACCGGTGACGACGGCACGCACCCGGTCGCCGACCTCGGCGATCAGCCGGTCGCGATCCGCAGCGGCGGACAGGCGATGGACGGTGTAGGCCGCATCCAGACCCTGCTCGACGGCGGGCATCATGGGTTCGATCAGCAGGATTTCGGGCTTCATAGCAATTCGTCCTTGATGGAACAGAAGACTCTCAATGGGCCAGGATCTGGCCGAGGAAGCTCCGCGTCCGCTCCGATTTCGGCGCGGTGAAGAACTCCTCCGGCGTGTTCTGCTCGACGATCTCGCCGCGGTCCATGAAGATGACGCGGTGGGCGACCGATTTGGCGAAGCCCATCTCGTGCGTCACGCACAGCATGGTCATGCCGTCCTCGGCCAGGCCGATCATGGTGTCCAGCACTTCCTTGACCATTTCGGGGTCAAGCGCGGAGGTCGGCTCGTCGAACAGCATCACCTTCGGGTTCATGCACAGCGACCGCGCGATGGCGACGCGCTGCTGCTGGCCGCCCGACAGCTGGCCTGGGTATTTGTCGGCCTGTTCGGGGATGCGCACCCGCTCCAGATAGCGCATGGCGGTGGCCTTCGCCTCGGCCTTGGTGGTGCCGCGCACCTTCAACGGCGCCAGCATGCAGTTCTCCAGCACGGTCAGGTGCGGGAACAGGTTGAAGCTCTGGAACACCATGCCGACCTCGCGCCGGACCATGTCGAGCTGGCGGTGGTGCGGACCGAGTTCGACGCCGTTGACGGTGATCCGGCCCTTCTGGTGGCGTTCCAGCTGGTTGATACAGCGGATCAGGGTCGATTTGCCCGATCCGGACGGGCCGCAGATGACGATGCGCTCGCCCCGGTGGACCTCCAGGTCGATGTCCTTCAGCACCTGGAACTGATCGTACCATTTCTGGACGCCTTCCATGCGGATGACGACATCCGCGCCCATCGCAGGCGCTGTGCCGTTGCGCGTCGGTTCGGTCGCCAGTGCCATGGTCCTGTCCTCCACCGGGGGTTGCGCTACGCTCGTCTTAGGACTTGCTGGCGGTGACCGCCGCCGGCAGGTCGGTGCCCAGCCACTTCTGGTGGATGGCGTTCAGCTCGCCGTTCTTCTTCACGGTGTCGAGGAAGCCGTTGACCCAGCCCATCAGCTTGTCCTGGCCCTGGCGCAGGGCCACGCCCTGGACCTGGCTCTTCAGGACGAACTTCATCTCGTAATTGGCCTGGGGCGCCATCGTCTTGATCTGCTGGGCCACCACGTTGCTGACGCCCAGCGCATCGACCTGACCCGACAGCAGGGCCTGCACGGCGCTGGCGTCGTCGTCGAAGCGCATGATGCGGGCATCCTTCGGCGCCACCGCGGTCAGCGACTGGTCCTGGGTGCTGGCGCGGGCGACGCCGACGCTCTTGCCCGACAGATCCTCGGCCTTCGCGACCGTCGACTTCTGCGTGGCGAGCAGCCCGATCTCGATGGCGGCATAGGGCTCGGAGAAGGCGACCTGCTTGGCGCGCTCCGGCGTGATGCCGAGCGAGGCGACCAGAACGTCGACCTTGCCGGTCAGCAGGTAGGGGATGCGGTTCGGCCCGGTCACCGGCACGATGTCCACCGGCACGCCCATGTGCTTGGCCATCAGCTTGGCGACGTCGGCGTCATAGCCGTCCGGCTTGCCGTCCGAGCTGGTGATGCCGAAGGGCGGGAAATCGACCAGCATGCCGATGGTCAGCTTGCCCTTGCCCTTGATGTCCTCGACGCTCTGGGCGTGTGCCGTGGCGGTCAGGCCGACTGCGGCGGTCATCAGGGCGCCGGCGACGACGAGGCGGCGGGTGACGGTGAAGGCCATGGGTGTTTCCTCCGAGTGCGGGTGTTTTTTGAGGTTTAGCGAGCCAGGATCTAACGAGATGGGGCGGCGTAGCGGGCTTCCAGGCGCTGGCTCAGCAGCGACAGCGGCCAGCACAGCGCGAAATAGATCGCGGCGACGATGCCGAAGACCAGGAAGGGCTGGAAGGTGGCGTTGTTGACGATCTGGCCGGCGCGGGTCAGCTCGACGAAGCCGATGATGGCGGCCAGCGAGGTGCCCTTGATCACCTGAACCAGATAGCCCACGGTCGGTGGCACCGCGACCTTCACCGCCTGCGGCAGGATCACGTAGCGCATCAGACCGGGATAGCGCAGGCCGAGCGAAGAGGCCGCCTCCCACTGGCCGCGCGGCACCGACTGGATGCAGCCGCGCCAGATCTCGCCGAGGAAGGCGCTGGTGTTCAGCGTCAGCCCGACCGCCGCGGCCACCCACGGGCTCATGTCGATGCCGATCACGGTGGCGCCGAAGAAGACGAGGAACAGCTGCATCAGCAGCGGCGTGCCCTGGAACAGCTGGATGTAGCCGGTGGCGAGCAGGCGCAGCGGCTTCACGTCCGACGTGCGGCCGAGCGCCACGAACAGCCCGACGATGCCGCCGCCGATGAAGGCGATGACCGACAGCAGCAGCGTCCATTGCACGGCGCTGAGCAGGAACAGAAATTCGTTGTATCCGAAGGCGCGGATCATCGCTCGGTCCCCCTCAGCGCCGGTCGACGGAATAGGCGAAGGCCAGGCGGTAGATGCCGGCGAACAGGGCCGAGAACATCAGCGCCAGCACCAGATAGATCCCGGTCACGACGATGTAGATTTCGAAGCTGCGGAAGGTCTGCGACTGGATGTTGTTGGCGACCGAAGTCAGCTCGTCGGCGGAGATGGCGGACACCACGCTGGAACTCAGCATCAGCAGAATGAATTGGCTGGTCAGCGCCGGGTAGACCGTGCGCAGCGCCGGCTTCAGCACGATGTAGCGGAAGACCTGCAGCGGCCTGAGGCCCAGCGCCAGCCCGGCTTCGATCTGGCCCTTGTGGATGGATTCGATGCCGGCGCGGATGATCTCGGTGGCGTAGGCGCCGACATTGACGACCATCGCGATCATCGCCGCCACGTCCGGCGACAGCCGGAGCCCGACCGTCGGCAGCCCGAAGAAGATCAGGAAGATCTGCACCAGGAAGGGCGTGTTGCGGATGACCTCGATGTAGACATTGATCGCCCAGCGCACCGGCTTCGGCCCGGAGGTCTTGCCGAGCGCGCAGAGGATGGCGACCACCATGCCGATGGCCATGGCGCCGAACGACAGCCTGACGGTCAGCCAGGCGCCGTCGAGCAGATAATCCCAGGACGCGAACACCGCGTCGAATTGAAAATCATAGGTCACGGGCGTTCCTCCGCACCCGCGTCGCGCCGCCTTCCAGAAAGCACTTCAAGAAGGCTCGGCGTCGCACGGATTGCCTTTGTCCGCTCAAGTCTTGTCGTCCGGGATGCTGCCCGGACCGCAGGACGCATTTCTGCGGTCCAACTGCCGACACACGCTAATTGGATCGATCCAAAAGCGCAATGGGAAATGAGGAGAGTCAGGACAATTCGCATGACAGATATTTGATGGAACCCTGCGCGTGCGGAAACCTTCCGGCGGCACGCCGTGTTTTCACAGGCACGACACCTGTCGCCAGCCTTGAGGAGCCAGCCCGACATGACCGCTGCCCCGACATGACCGTTGCAAAGAGCACCGCCGCGGTGAGCAGTCTGGTGCCGGCCCGGATGGACCGGCTGCCCTGGGCGCGCTTCCATTGGATGGTGGTGATCGGGCTGGGGGTCAGCTGGATCCTGGACGGCATCGAAATCCAGCTGATCTCGGCCTCCGGCTATAAGGAGAGCCTCGGCATGTCGAGTGCCGAGGTCGGGCTGGCCGGCACCATCTATCTGATGGGGCAGGTGGTGGGCGCGCTGGTCTTCGGCCGGCTGACCGACCGCTGGGGACGGAAACGGCTGTTCATCACCACGCTGGCGCTCTACCTGATCGCATCCGGCATCGCCGGCTTCGCCTGGACGCCCTGGTTCCTCTATACTTGGCGCTTCATCGCCGGGATGGGCATCGGCGGCGAATATGCCGCCGTCAACTCGGCCATCGACGAACTGATCCCCGCGCGCTTCCGCGGCCGGGTCGACATCGCCGTCAACGGCACCTATTGGGCGGGCGCGATGATCGGCGCGGTCGGCAGCGTCTTCCTGCTCGACCATTCGCTGGTCCCGGAGAATGTCGGCTGGCGCATCGCCTTCTTCATCGGCCCGCTGCTGGGTCTGATCATCATCCAGTTGCGCCGGCACATCCCGGAAAGCCCGCGCTGGATGGTCACCCATGGCAGGGAGGCGGAGGCCGAGCGCATCGTCGACGACATCGAGGCCAGCGTGCGCGAACAGGGCAAGAGTCTGGCGCCGGTCGACCCGAAGCGCGCCATGCACATCGTTCCGGAGGATTCGGTGTCCTACGCGCAGCTGGTCGACGTCTTTTTCCGGCAGTACCCGACGCGCACCGTCCTGGGCGTGACGATGATGGTGACGCAGTCCTTCCTCTACAACGCGATCTTCTTCACCTATGCGCTGGTCCTGCAGAATTTCTACCATCTCGACCCGTCGCAGACGGCGGTCTATTTCTTCCCCTTCGCCGCCGGCAACCTGATCGGGCCGCTGCTGCTGGGGCCGCTGTTCGACACGGTGGGGCGGCGCCGGATGATCTTCGGCACCTATCTGCTGGCGGGGGTCGTGCTGCTGGTCTCCGCCTTCCTGTTCCGCCAGGGGGTGCTGACCGCGAACACGCACACGATCTTCTGGTGCGTTTCCTTCTTCTTCGCCTCGGCCGGGGCGTCGTCGGCCTATCTGACGGTCAGCGAGATCTTCCCGCTGGAGGTCCGGGCGCAGGCGATCTCCTATTTCTTCGCCATCGCCCAGGTGGTGGGCTCCACCGGCCCGCTGCTGTTCGGCTGGCTGGTGGGGGAGGGGACGGAGCGCGATCCGCTGTTCTGGGGCTATGTGCTGGGGTCGGTGGTGATGATGGTCGGCGGGGTGGTGGCGCTGGTCTATGGCGTCGACGCCGAAGGCAAGGGGCTGGAAGACATCGCCGAACCGCTGACCAAGGCCGGCCGCGCCCACGGGGTGGGGGATACGGCGGCGGAGACGATTTGAAAGGCGATGATTTGAGGTTTCCCTCCCCTCAGCCCGCCTTGGTCACCCTCGCGCACGCCCCGTTCAGGAAGAGACGCACCGCCTGCCGGACATAGCGGTCGAGGTCGGGGATGGCCGGCGCGCTCTGCGGCAGGATCAGGCGGCGGACCAGCAGGTTGCCGGTGACCATGCCCAGGAAGGCCTGCGCGGCGGCGGCCGGATCGTCGATGCTCAGGTCGCCGCTGTCCGACAGCCGCTTCAGATAGTCGGCCAGCCGGCCGATGGCGTTCTCCGGCCCGATGCGGAAGAAGGCCTCGGTGATGTCGGGCACGCGGTCGCCCTCCGCGATCAGGATGCGGACGGTGGCGGTGGTCTCCTCGTTCAGCAGGGCCTTGACCAGATGCAGCGCGAAGGCGGTCAGCCCGGCTTCCGGCGTCACCCGCTCGTCAGCCTGGGCGGGAGCGAGGCCGGAGAGGATCATGGCGTTGTCCTCCTCCATGATGGCGCGGAACAGCCCCTCCTTGTCGCCGAAATGCTCGTACAGCGTGGCGCGGGACCCGCCGGCGACGGCGATGATGTCGCTCAGCGTCGTCTTCCCGAACCCCTTCTCGACGAACAGGCGCCGCGCCGCCGTCAGGATCGCCTGCCGGCGCGCCAAGCCGCGCGGCCCGCAGGTGGCCGGCCCGCAAGTCGGTCCGGCAGTGGCGGTGGTAGGCGGGTGCCCGATCCCGGCCTTTTCTATCGGGGCCTTCTCGATCTGGGCCTTTTGGCTGCTGGTCATCTTGCGTTTCCCTCCGTCCCGGGCCGCGATCCGGCACATTCTGCAAAAAGGACGTGGGGGTTCCCGGTGACTTCCCATGCTCCGGCCCCATATCGGGCATTTGCGGAACCCCCTTGCGCGGTGCAGCATTCTGAATGTATCGTCTGGTACACTGTACTGTATGAGACAGTACTAAGCAACGGGGATGTGCCGGACCGCCTGACCCCGCAGCGTATAGAACAGCGTGCAGCAGGGAGACGGGTCCGCCGACGTGCGGCGCCGAGACGAGGAAACAGATGTCCAGTTCAAAGCCATTCATGACGTTGGCCGCGGCGGCCTGCCTGATCGCGGTGCTCGCCGGCTGCAACCAGCAGAAGCAGGCATCCGGCCAGCCCCAGGGTGCCGGCGGCCCGCCCGAGGTCTCGGTCGCCACCATCGAGCCGCAGCGCCTGCCGGTGACCACCGAGCTTCCGGGCCGCACCGCTCCCTACCGGGTGGCGGAAATCCGCCCGCAGGTCAGCGGCATCGTGCTGAAGCGCCTGTTCCGCGAGGGCAGCGAGGTCAAGGCGGGCGACCAGCTCTATCAGATCGACCCCGCCACCTACGAGGCGTCGCTGGCGAGCGCCCAGGCCGACGTGCAGAAGGCTGAGGCCAATCTCCAGGCCGCCCGCAACAAGGCGTCGCGCTACGGCGATCTGGTCAAGAACAGCGTGGTCAGCAAGCAGGACTTCGACGACGTCCAGGCCTCGCTGAAGCAGAACGAGGCGCAGGTCGCCTCCGCCAAGGCGGCCTACAACCTTGCCAGCATCAACCTGAACTACACCAAGGTGTTCGCCCCCATCTCCGGCCGCATCGGCAAGTCGGCGGTGACGGAAGGCGCGCTGGTCACCTCCAACCAGGCGACGGCGCTCGCCACCATCCAGCAGTTCGACCCGATCTATGTCGACGTGACGCAGACCGCCTCGCAGCTGATGAAGCTGCGCGAGGACATGGAGACCGGCCGCATCCGCCCGGCGGAACCCGGCAAGATCCCGGTGACGCTGTTCCTGAACAGCAACGCCAGCGGCGACGACACCGCCTATCCGGCGAAGGGCGAGCTGCAGTTCGCCGACGTGACGGTGGATTCCGGCACCAGCTCGGTCCAGCTGCGCGCGGTCTTCCCCAACCCGAACAAGCAGCTGCTGCCCGGCCTGTTCGTCCGCGCCCGCGTCGAGCAGGGCGTGGCGGAGAACGCCATCGTCGTGCCACAGGCCGCCGTCGCCCGCTCGCCGGACGGCTCGGCCCGCGTCTGGGTGGTGGGCGCCGACAACAAGGCGGCCCCGCGCACCATCAAGACCGAACGTCCGGTCGGCAATGTCTGGCTGGTGTCGGACGGGCTGGCCCCCGGCGAGCGCGTGGTGGTGGAAGGCCTGCAAAAGCTGAAGCCGGGTGCGGAGGTGAAGCCGGTGCCTGCCCAGAACGCGCTGGCCGCCTTGCCTGAAAAGGCCGCCTCGGCCCGCTGATCCCAGGTACCGTTCGCAGGAACCGCCCCCATGTCGAAATTCTTCATCGACCGCCCGGTATTCGCCTGGGTCATCGCCATCGTCATCATGATGGCGGGTGCCCTGGCGATCCTGCGGCTGCCCGTCGAGCAATATCCGAAGATCGCGCCGCCGACGGTGTCGATCACCGCCAGCTATCCCGGCGCCTCGGCCAAGACGCTGGAGGACACGGTCACCCAGGTCATCGAACAGAAGATGACCGGGCTCGACCATTTCCGCTACATGTCCTCCAACAGCGACTCCTCCGGCAACGTCACCATCACCCTGACCTTCGAGCCGGAGGCCAACCCCGACATCGCCCAGGTGCAGGTCCAGAACAAGCTGCAGCTGGCGACGCCGCTGCTGCCCCAGGAAGTCCAGCAACGCGGCATCCAGGTGTCGAAGGCCGGCAACGACTTCCTGCTGGTGGTCGGTTTCGTGTCCAGCGACGGACGCCTCAGCCAGGGCGACATCGCCGACTACGTCACCTCCAACCTTCAGGACACGCTGAGCCGCGTCGAAGGCGTCGGCGACATCACCGTCTTCGGGCCGCAGCATGCCATGCGCATCTGGCTCGATCCCGACGCGCTGAACAACTTCGCGCTGACCACCACCGACGTCTCCAACGCGATCAAGACCCAGAACGCCCAGGTCTCCGCCGGCCAGCTCGGCGGCGCTCCGGCGGTCCAGGGTCAGCAGATCAACGCCACCATCAGCGCCCAGTCGCGGCTCCAGACGCCGGAGCAGTTCGGCGCCATCCTGCTGCGCGTGAACCCCGACGGGTCGCAGGTGCGGCTGCGCGACGTGGCGCGGATCGAGATCGGCTCCGAGACCTACGAGATCAACGCCGCCTACAACGGCAAGCCGGCGGCCGGCGTCGGCATCAAGCTGGCGACCGGGGCCAACGCGCTGAACACCGCCGCCGCGGTCAAGGCGCGGGTGGCGGAGCTTCAGCCCTTCTTCCCGGCGGGCATCGAGGTCATCTACCCCTACGACACGACGCCCTTCGTCCAGCTGTCGATCCACGAGGTCATCAAGACGCTGTTCGAGGCCATCGTCCTTGTCTTCGTCGTGATGTACCTGTTCCTCCAGAACTTCCGCGCGACGCTGATCCCGACCATCGCGGTTCCGGTGGTGCTGCTCGGCACCTTCGGGGTGATGTCGGCCTTCGGCTTCTCCATCAACGTGCTGACGATGTTCGGCATGGTGCTGGCGATCGGCCTGCTGGTCGACGACGCCATCGTCGTGGTGGAGAATGTCGAGCGCGTGATGGGCGAGGAGGGGCTCCCCCCGCGCGAGGCGACGCGCAAGTCGATGGACCAGATCACCGGCGCGCTGGTCGGCATCGCGCTGGTGCTGTCGGCGGTGTTCGTGCCGATGGCCTTCTTCGGCGGCTCGGCCGGCGCCATCTACCGCCAGTTCTCGCTGACCATCGTCTCGGCGATGGCGCTGTCGGTGCTGGTCGCCCTCGTCCTGACCCCGGCGCTCTGCGCCACCCTGCTGAAGCCGGTCGCCAATCATGGCGAGGGACACGGCCATGCCCGCGGCGGTTTCTTCGGCCTGTTCAACCGCGGCTTCGATGCCGGCAGCCGGGTCTATGTCCGCGGCGTGCGCGGCGCGGTCAACCGGCTGGGCCGCTACTTCATCGCCTATGCCCTGATCCTGGGCGGGCTGGGTTACCTGTTCGTGCAGATGCCGTCCTCCTTCCTGCCGACGGAGGATCGCGGCCAGCTGTTCGTGCTGTGGTCGGCCCCGCCGAACGCCAGCTCGCAGCGCACGGCCGAGACCGCCAAGGCCGTCACCGCCTATATGCTGGAAAAGGAGAAGGACAGCGTCGAGGGCCTGTTCACCATCGTCGGCTTCAACTTCTCCGGCCGCGGCCAGAATGCCGGCATGGCCTTCGTCCGGCTGAAGGACTGGAGCGAGCGCACCCAGGCGTCGCAGAAGCCGCAGGCCATCGCCGGGCGGGTGATGGGGGCGATGTCGAAGCTGAAGGACGCGGTGCTCTTCTCCTTCCTGCCGCCGTCGGTTCCCGGCCTCGGCAACGCCACCGGCTTCGACCTTCAGCTGGTCGATCGCGGCGGGCTGGGCCATGACCGGCTGATGCAGGCGCGCAACCAGCTGCTGGGGGCGGCGGCGCAGAACCCGAAGCTGGTCGGCGTCCGTCCCAACGGGCTGGAGGACACCCCGCAGTTCAAGCTGGACATCGACCGCGAGAAGGCGAGCGCGCTCGGCCTGTCGCTCAGCGACATCAACACGACGCTGTCGGCGGCCTGGGGCTCGTCCTACGTCAACGACTTCATCGACCAGGGCCGGGTGAAGAAGGTCTATCTCCAGGCCGACGCGCCCTACCGCATGCAGCCCAGCGACATCGACCGCTGGTATGTGCGCAATGCCGGCGGCCAGATGGTTCCCTTCTCCGCCTTCACCACGGCGCAGTGGATCTATGGCTCGCCGAAGCTGGAGCGCTACAACGGCTCCTCGTCGGTGAACATCCAGGGATCGGCCGCACCGGGCATCAGCTCGGGCGAGGCGATGACCGAGATGGAGACGCTGATGCAGAAGCTGCCGCCGGGCATCGGCTACGAGTGGACCGGCCTGTCCTACGAGGAGCGGCTCAGCGGCTCGCAGGCACCGGCGCTCTACGCCCTGTCGATGATCATCGTCTTCCTCTGCCTCGCCGCCCTCTATGAAAGCTGGTCGGTGCCGGTGTCGGTCATCATGGTGGTGCCGCTGGGCGTCATCGGCGCCGTCATCGCGGCGACGCTGCGCGGCCTGCCGAGCGACGTCTATTTCCAGGTCGGCCTGCTGACCACCATCGGCCTGTCGGCGAAGAACGCCATCCTGATCGTGGAGTTCGCCAAGGCGCTTTATGACCAGGGCATGGAGTTGAAGGAGGCGGCAGCGGAGGCCTGCCGTCAGCGCCTGCGTCCCATCATCATGACCTCGATGGCCTTCATCCTCGGCGTGCTGCCGCTGGCGATCAGCACCGGCGCGGGGTCGGAGAGCCAGAACGCCATCGGCGTCGGCGTGATGGGCGGCATGATCTCCGCCACTGTGCTGGCGGTGCTGTTCGTGCCGGTCTTCTTCGTCGCGGTCTACCGGCTGTTCGTCCGCAGGCGGCCGGGGCATGGCGCCATGCCGCAGCCGGCGGCGGGGGACTGAGGGGGGCATCTCCCTCTCCCCCCGCCCCAATCCCCCTCTCCCCCCCGGGGAGAGGGGGATTGGGGCGGGGGGCGCATCTGCCGAACGTCTTCGGCGTTGCCGAACCCCCTCATCCTAACCTTCTCCCCGCTTTCGGCGGATCTTCGATCCGCCTGTCGCGTCAGCGCAAACGAAGTTTGCGCGTTAGCGGGGGGGAGAAGGGATCTCCATCCCCACCCGCTTCGCTTCTGTCAGCAGCGTGTCCAGCACCTCGACCAGATGGTCGATGCGGTAGGGTTTCGGCAGCACCATCACGCCGGTGGCGCGGGCGACCTCCTCGCTGTAACCGGTCGCCAGAACGACGGGCAGATCGGGCCGGAGCCGCTGCGCGCTCCGCGCCAGATCGACGCCGCTCATGGTGCCGGGCATCACCACGTCGCTGAACAGCAGGTCGAAGCCGCCGGCCTCCAGCAGGGGCAGCGCCTCGTCGGCCGTGGCGGCACGGGTGACGGTGAAGCCGGCATCCTCCAGCGCGGTCGCCACGGTCAGCGCGACGATGGGGTCGTCCTCCACCACCAGCACATGGCCGCCGACCCGGCTGGCGCCGGCCTCCGCCACCGGTTTGGCCGCCGTCGCCGGGGCGGTGCCGGACCGGCGGATCAGCAGGCCGATGACAGTGCCGCGCCCTTCCTCGCTCTCGATCCAGACGGTGCCGCCGGAGTGGCGGGCGAAGCCGTAGACCTGCGACAGCCCCAGCCCGCTGCCCTTGCCGATCTCCTTGGTGGTGAAGAAGGGATCGAAGGCGCGCGCCTGCACATCGGCCGGCATGCCGGTGCCGGTGTCGCTCACCGTCAGCCGCACGAATTCGCCCGACAGCCCGTTCGGCGCCTGCGGATCGCCGTGCGTCAGGGTGACGTTGGCCGCCTGGATCGACAGCATGCCGCCGTCCGGCATCGCGTCGCGCGCGTTGACCACGAGGTTCAGCAGGGCCAGCTCCAGCTGCGTCGCATCGACCTCCACCGGCCAGAGCCCGGTGGCGAAATCCACCTCCAGCCGGATGTCGGCGCGCAGGGCCCGGTTCAGCAGCTCCGACATGCCGAGCACGCGGTCGCGCAGATCGACCGTCTCCGGCCGCAGGGCCTGCCGGCGGGCGAAGGCCATCAGCTGCTGCACCAGCTTGGCGCCGCGGTCCACCGCCTGCCGCCCGGCATCGACCAGCGGCTGGATCCGCGTGCCCTCCGCCCGCTTCTCGATCATGTGCAGGCAACCGGACAGCGCCTGGAGCAGGTTGTTGAAGTCGTGGGCGACGCCGCCGGTCATCTGGCCCAGCGCCTCGGTCTTCTGCGTCTGCAACAGCGCGATCTGGACGCGCTCGCGCTCGGCCACCTCCTCGGCGACGCGGGCCTCCAGCGTGGCGTTGAGCTGTTGCAGCTCCTCCTCGGCCCGCTTCGCCTCGGTGACGTCGCTGCCCTCGACGAACAGGCCGGTGACGCGGCCGTCCTCGTCCTTGATCGGCTGATAGACGAAGGTGAGGAAGCGCTCCTCCAGCGGCCCGTCCGGCCGGCGCTGGAAACTGATGGGGATGCTGTGCCCGACGAAGGTCTCGCCGCTGGCATAGACGCGGTCGAGCAACTCGAAGAAGCCCTGGCCCTCCACCTCCGGCAAAGCGTCCCGTGCCGGGCGGTCCATGAGATCCCGGCGGCCGACCAGCTGCATGTAGGTGTCGTTCGCCAGTTCGAAGACATGGTCCGGCCCGCGCAGCACGCACATGAAGCCCGGCGCCTGCCGGAACAGGGTGCGCAGCCGCTCCCCCTCCGCCGCCAGCCGGGCGTTGGCCGCCTCCACCGCGGCGCGTTCGCGGATCAGCGCCGTGTTGGCCGCCCGCAAGGCCGTCTCGGCGAGGGCGCGCTCGACCGCGGCCCAGGTCCGTTCGGCCACATCCTCCGCCAGGGCGGCGTCGGTCTCGGTCCAATGGCGCGCTTGGCCTTCGTGCAGGTAGAGGATGGCGGTCAGCTGACCCGCCTTCAGCAGGGGCACGACCAGCAGCGCCCGCGCCCCGATCCCGGCGAAGGCCGCCGCCGGCCCGCTTCCGCTGGTGCGGGGGTCGGTGGCGACGTCGTCGACGCGTAGCGTGTATCCCGCCCGCAGCTCGGCGATCAGCGCCGGGCCGAAGCTGTCGAGCGGCCGGGACTGGCCGGCGAGGCTTTCCACCCCGCTGTCGCTCCAGTCCCGGTCCACCGAAATCATGCCGCCGGTCGGATCGATCCGGCCATAGCCGGCCCGCGCCACCCGCAGATGGCGGCCGATGGCTTCGGCGGCGGCGGCGGTGATGCCGACCGGATCGTTCAACCCGCGCAGCTTCTCCGCCAGATCGAGCTGGAAGGTCAGCCGCCGTTCGGCCAGCACGCGGGCGGTGTTCTCGGTGCAGGCGCAGAACATGCCGGCGACGCGGTCGGCCTCGTCGCGGACGGGGCTGTAGGAGAAGGTGAAATAGGTCTCCTCGCGATAGGCGTGCCGTTCCATGAACAGCAGCCGGTCCTCGTGATAGGTCGCCTCGCCGGCAAGCGCCCGCGCCACCAGGGGGACCAGATCCTCCCAGATGTCCGCCCACACCGCGGCGAAGGGGCGGCCCAGCGCCTCCGGCTTGTCGCCCAGGATCGGGCGGTAGCTGTCGTTGTAGAGAAAGGTCAGCTCCGGCCCCCAGACCGCGAACATCGGGAAGCTGGAGGTCAGCATCAGGTTGACGATGGTGCGCAGCGACTGCGGCCAGTCCTCGGCCGGGCCGAGCGGAGTCGCCGACCAGTCCATCTCCCGCATCCGCCGGCCCATCTCGCCGCCGCCGGTGAAGACATTCGGATCGGTGCGGCTTCCTCTTTCCCTGCCGTCGGGGGTGCGGACGGGACCTGCGGATTGCCGCAGCCTTGCGGCATCCTGCCAGACCGGGTCGGCCATCATGCGACCGATATCGTTGCGGCGGCGGGACCGCTGCCATGAGTATCACTTGGAGGAAACATAAGGATCCCTGCACAGAGCATGGCGCGAGAATAGGCAATCGCAACAGGGGTGGCAATCAGCGCCCTCTAACCATTTGGGAGTAGTTTACTCAAATCTTTATGCCGGTGCGACTTTTGCGCCTCTGCCGATGTTTTCGAGATCATCGCAGCCGACAGGCGTTTCTTGGTCCGGCCCGGAGTTTGTCGGGCGATTGCGCAGCGTGCGCTGCTTTTTTCGGAGAATGCGCGTGGGTCCGTTCCATCTCTCCGCCATATTGCTGACCCTGGCGGCGATCTTCGGTCTCATCAATTACAAGTGGCTGAAGCTGCCCAACACCATCTCTCTGTTCTTCCAGGGGCTGGCCCTGGCGCTGCTGGTAAGCGGCATCGACGCGGCGGGCTCCAGCCTGGGCGTGGGCGACTGGCTGCGCGGTCTGATCGACCAGATCAGCCTGCCGGCGATTCTGCTCGACGGCATCCTCAGCCTGCTGCTCTACACCGCCGCGGTGAACGAGGATCTGTGCGTCCTGCTGAAGCGGAAATGGACGGTTCTGGCGCTGGCGACGGTGAGCGTCCTGCTGTTCACCGGCCTGATGGGGTTGGGGCTGCACGTCCTCTTCCCGCTGGTCGGGATCGAGGTGCCGCTGATCTGGTGCCTGGTGCTGGGGGCGGCGGTGGCGCCGACCGATCCGGTGGCGGTGCATGGCATCCTGGGACGGCTGCCGGTTCCGGACAGCTTGCGGTCTGTCATCTCCGGCGAAAGCCTGTTCAACGACGGCGCCGGTGTGGTGCTCTTCGTCACGCTGCTCCACCTCGCGACCGGCAGCGAGCAGGACCTGACGGTGGGGGAGGCCGCGCTGGACTTCCTGAAGGAGGCGGTGGGCGGGGCGGCGCTGGGCTTCGCCTGCGGCTGGATCGCCTATCAGGCGAAGCGGCGGGTCGACGAGAGCGTGGTGGAGTTGACCATCTCGCTGGCGCTGGTGCTGGGCACTTACTCGCTGGCCAGCCGGCTCGGCCTGTCCGGCCCCATCGCCGTGGTGGTCGCCGGCCTGCTGATCGGCTCCACCACCGGGCGGCATGTGCGCAGCGACGAGAGCCGCCGCGACCTGCATGTGGTCTGGAGGATGATCGACGCCGTGCTGAATTCGCTGCTGTTCCTGCTGGTGGGGCTGGAGGCGACGGTGGTGATCTCCTGGACCGGGCCGGTTCTGTTCGCCGCCGTGCTGGCCGTTCCGCTGGCGCTGGCGGCCCGGATGCTCAGCCTGACGCCGGCCCTGCTCATGCATATGGGGCGGACCGACAAATCCAGCGCGCTGGCCGTCCTGACCTGGGCGGGGCTGCGCGGCGGCGTTGCCGTGGCTCTGGTGCTGTCGCTGCCGGCCAGCCCCTATCGCGATCCCATCCTGGCGGTCTGCTATGTCGCCGTCGCCTTCAGCATCCTGGTGCAGGGCCTGACCCTGGAACCCATCGGCCGCCGGCTGTACGGCGGCCGGCAGGATCCCTGACCTCCGCATCCCTGATCCTCCGCCACACCGTCTTGCCGCACGCAAGGCAGCCGCGCGGGGCCCGGCGTGGAAGCGGCCCCTCCGGGACCATACCTTGAATGGCAACCGATGGCCGCCAGCCGGCCCCACCCCCGTTCCTGTCAGGGACCGCGCGATGATTCCCTTCTCCGTTCTCGACCTCAGCCCCATCGTCCAGGGTGCGAGCGCCGGCGACAGCTTCCGCAACACCCTCGACCTCGCCCGCCATGCGGAAGGCTGGGGCTACAAGCGCTATTGGCTGGCCGAGCACCACAACATGCCGGGCATCGCCAGTGCGGCCACCGCCGTGGTGATCGCCCATGTCGCCGCCGGCACCTCGACCATCCGCGTCGGGTCGGGCGGGGTGATGCTGCCCAACCATGCGCCGCTGGTGGTGGCGGAGCAGTTCGGCACGCTGGAGTCACTCTATCCCGGCCGCATCGACCTCGGGCTCGGCCGAGCGCCGGGCACCGACATGATGACGGCGCGGGCGCTGCGCCGCGACATGACCGACAGCGGCGACCGCTTCCCGCAGGACGTCGTCGAGCTGCAGATGTATTTCGAGGAGCCGGAGGCCAACCAGCGCATCCGCGCCGTGCCGGGGGCCGGGCTGAAGGTGCCCCTGTGGCTGTTGGGCTCCAGCCTGTTCAGTGCGCAGCTGGCGGCGATGCTGGGGCTGCCCTTCGCCTTCGCCTCCCACTTCGCCCCCGACATGCTGATGGAGGCGCTGGCGATCTACCGCGCCCGCTTCGAACCGTCGGCGACCCTCGACAAGCCGCACGCCATGGTCGCCGCCAACATTTTCGCCGCCGACACCGAGGCGGAGGCGCGGCGCATCTTCTCCTCCGCCCAGCAGCAGTTCGCCAATTTGCGCCGCGGCACGCCGGGCAAGCTGCCGCCGCCGGTGGACGACATCGAGTCCTGGTGGAGCAGCCCGGCCGAGAAGATGATGGTGGACCGCGCACTCGGGACCATGGCCGCGGTCGGCACGCCGGATCAGGTGGCGGGCAAGTTGTCGGAGATCGTCCGCGCCACCCAGGCGGACGAGCTGATCCTGGCCGGCCAGATCCACGACCATGCCGCCCGCCTGCGCTCCTTCCAGATCGGGGCGGAGGTGCGCGAGCGGATCGGGTGAGGACGCGGTCCGGGTGAAAATCGCGAGGGGGCGAAAAAAGCGCTTGCGCGGCATCGGCCAAGCGGCCTATACACCGCCTCCCGCGACGCAGCACGGTTCGAAAGAGCAGTGACGCTTCAAGGGAAACAGCGGTCCGACCAAGTAACTGCCGAGCACCTCGAAAAAAAGAGGTTGACAGCGAAAGTAAAGACCACTAAATAAGCCGAACACGACGCGGTGATCCAGAACGGATCGTCGCCGAGATGTTCGGAAGCGACGCAGTCAACGTTGCGGGTTCTTTGACAAGTTTATACCGTGTTGTGAGAAGGGATGCGCAGGCGGCGGCAGTTGGTAGCCGTTGCGGCCTTGGGGTGCTGGTTCTCAGTTGGGGATCGGCACAATGAGGATCGTCTGTGCAT
>NZ_JBCEBL010000025.1:0-122202 GCF_049472615.1 Azospirillum sp. 11R-A
CATGCGCTGGGTCACGAGGAAGCCGCCGAAGATGTTGACGGACGCCAGGATGACGGCGAGAAAGCCGAGGACCTTGGAGAAGCCGAAGCCGGCCGGACCGGCGGCGACCAGCGCGCCGACGATGATGACCGACGACACGGCGTTGGTGACGGCCATCAGCGGCGAATGCAGAGCCGGGGTGACGCGCCAGACGACGTAGTAGCCGACAAAGCAGGCCAGCACGAGCACCGTCAGGCCGGTGACGAAGAAGCTGCCATGACCGCCGGCGGCCTCCGCGGCGGGCTGCGCCGCGTGCGCGACCTGGGCGGCCAGCTGGTCGGCCTGCTGGCCGAGCGCCGCGAGGTTCGCCTTGAGCTCGGCAATACGGGCGGACAGTTGGGTCTGATCCATTGCGGTAAGTCTCCTCGGGCGCCCGGTCAGCCGGCGAAGGCGGGGTGAACGATGGCGCCGTCGCGGGTCAGCGCGATGGCCTTGACGATCTCGTCGTCCCAGTTGACGGCGACGCCAGTCTCCTTGCCGTGCAGCGACGTCAGCAGCGCCAGCAGGTTCTTGGCGTACAGGAGCGAGGCGCTCTCGGCGATGCGGCTGGCGTAGTTGGCATGGCCGACGATCTTCACACCGTTGGCCGTGGTCACCACCTCGCCCAGCTTGGCGCCCTCGACGTTGCCGCCCTGCTCCACCGCCAGATCGATGATCACCGAGCCCGGCTTCATCGACGCCACATGCTCCGCCGTCACCAGGATCGGCGCCTTGCGRCCGGGGATCAGCGCGGTGGTGATGACGAGATCCTGCTTCTTGATGTGYTCGGCGACCARGGCKGCCTGCTGGCGCTTGTAGTCGTCCGACATCTCCTTGGCGTAGCCGCCGGCGGTCTCMGCCTGCTTGAACTCGTCGTTCTCGACGGCGACGAAGCTGCCGCCCAGCGACTGCACCTGCTCCTTCACCGCCGGGCGCACGTCGGTGGCCGAGACGATGGCGCCGAGGCGCTTGGCRGTGGCGATGGCCTGGAGGCCGGCGACGCCGACGCCCATGATGAAGGCRCGGGCCGGCGGCACGGTGCCGGCGGCGGTCATCATCATCGGGAAGGCGCGGCCATATTCCGAGGCGGCATCGACGACGGCCTTGTAGCCGGCGAGGTTGGCCTGGGAGGACAGCACGTCCATGACCTGGGCGCGGGTGATGCGCGGCATGAACTCCATGGCGAAGGCGTTCACGCCGGCATCGGCGTAGGCCTTCACATGGTCACGGCTGTTGTAGGGATTGAGGATGGCGAACAGCAACGCACCCTTGCGGATCAGCGCCAGCTCGTCCTCACCGCCCTCGGAAGCGATCAGCGGCCGCTGGACCTTCAGGACGATGTCGGCATCGGCCAGCGCCGAAGCCTGGTCGGCGGCGATGGCGGCCCCCGCCGCCTCATAGGCCGCGTCGGTGATGCTGGAGCCGAGACCGGCCCCGCTCTCCACCACCACGTCCAGTCCCAACCCCTTCAGTTTCTTCACCGTTTCCGGTGAGGCGGCCACGCGAAGTTCGCCCGCACGTCGCTCCTTTGGAATGGCGACTTTCATTAGATAAAACTCCCCTGCCTCAAATACGCCGATCCCGGCATCCCCCATGGGTTATCGGCACAGACGACGCGCATACATGCCGGATCCATGTGACTTTGTGAAGCCGAACCCACCGATGGTAATACCAGCCTATTGGGTGCGCCGCAACAAAGGGAATGGCTGCGTAGGCCTATCGTACGATTGTTTCATGCAAACAGACAAATCAGCCACGGGCTGTTCAAATTCCGCCGACGCTCCCGCTTGTACGAAGGAGTTGCCGCGACGCGATGACGCAGCCGTACCCCTGCCGTGCACCAGCGCGGCACATCGCCGGCTTGCCATTCCCCCCGCCCGCCGATATTGTCCCGCCCCGTTCACGAACACCCCCATCGTTTGAGGTTTTGCCATGTCCGACGTCGGCGGCATCGCGGCGGATCGCCTGAAGTCCTTTGTCGAGCGCATAGAGCGTCTCGAAGAGGAAAAGCGCGGTCTGCAGGAAGACATCAAGGAAGTCTACGCCGAGGCGAAGGGCACCGGTTTCGACACCAAGATCATCCGGCAGATCATTCGCCTGCGGAAGATGGACAAGGCTGACCGCCAGGAGCAGGAAGCCATCCTGGAACTCTACAAGGAAGCCCTGGGCATGGTGGAGTGACGGGTTTCCCGTCACTCTCCCAGCTTACCGGACTTGCGGACGCGGCGGCCCCTTCAGGCCGCCGCTTCGCGTTCCGGCACCTCGGCGGCACGCCCAGCCAGCATCTCCATGACGTTGGCGACGAGCGCCAGCCCAGCCCCTCCATTGGCCCCGCCGTCGGCGGCCCCGTCCAGCGTCAGGATCGATTCGGGATGGAACTGCACGGCGGCCAGCGGCAGCGACCGGTGCTCGACCGCCATCACCGTCCCATCCTCCGTCTCCGCCGTCACCCGCAGGTCCGGCGGCAGGCTGTCGCGCCGCGCCACCAGCGAATGGTACCGGCCGGCCCGCATCCCCTGCGGCAGCCCGTCGAAGAGCCCGCTTCCCTGGTGACGCAAGCTTGACGCCTTGCCATGCATCGGCTCCGGCAAGCGGTCCAGCGTCGCACCGAAATGCTCGACCATACCTTGCAGTCCCAGGCAGACGCCGAACACCGGCACACCGAGATCGAGCGCCGCCTGCACGCTGCCGCCGACATCGAAATCGGCCGGCCGTCCCGGTCCCGGCGACAGCACCAGCAGGTCGGGCGGGTCGTTGCGCAGGGCGGCACGCGCATGGGTATGGCGCAGGGTCGTGACGCTGGCGCCGGTCTGGCGGAAATAGTCGGCCAGCGTATGGACGAAGCTGTCGTCATGATCGACCAGCAGCACCCGCTTGCCCTCGCCACTCCCCTGCCCGCTCCGCCGGACACCCCTCTCAACCACCGACAGCCGCGGGCCGGCACCGCGCACCGCGTCGAGGAAGGCCGACGCCTTCAGCCGGCACTCGGCGTCCTCGGCATCCGGATCGCTGTCGGACAGCAGGGTGGCGCCGGCGCGGACGAAGGCAACCCCGTCCTTCATGCGGATGGTGCGCAGGGTCAGCCCGGTGTCCATCCCGCCGTCGAAGCCGATGCGTCCGAACGCCCCGCCGTACCAGCGGCGCGGCGAATGTTCGGTATCCTCCAGGAACTGCATGGCCCAGCGCTTGGGCGCGCCGGTCACCGTCACCGCCCAGCTGTGGGTGAGAAAGGCATCCAGCGCGTCGAAGCCATGGCGCAGGCGCCCTTCCACATGATCGACGGTGTGGATCAGTCGGGAATACAGCTCGATCATCCGCCGGCCGATCACGCGGACGGAGCCGGGTTCGCACACCCGCGCCTTGTCGTTGCGGTCGACGTCGGTGCACATGGTCAGCTCCGCCGCATCCTTGGCCGAGTTCAGCAGCGTCAGGATCTGCGTCGCGTCGGTCAGCGCATTGCTTCCGCGCGCCACGGTGCCGGAGATCGGGCAGGTCTCCACCCGCCCCTGGCCGACGCGCACGTACATTTCCGGGCTGGCGGCGACCAGGAACTCGCCATCGCCAAGATTGATCAGCGCCTCATAGGGGGCGGGGTTGGCGGTGCGCAGACGGCGGAAGATCGTGGCGGGGGTATCGGCGCAGGGCTCGGCAAAAGTCTGGCCGGGGACGACCTCGAACAGATCGCCGCGTTTGAAAGCCTCCTTCGCTGCTCGCACCACCTGCTGGTATTCGCCGGGGGCATGATCGCACTCCGCGGCGGCGTTGGTGTCGGGCCGGTAGCCATGGGCCCGCCCGCCACCTGCGATGCCCTCGGTAGAGACCCCGTCCACCACGAACTCGTAGGCGAAGCGGCGCGCCACCCCGGCGGCATGGTCGACCACCAGCAGCCGGTCGGGCAGATACAGCACAAGGTCGCGCTGGTCGTCCGGCCGCACCAGCCGGCGGCGGATCGGCTCGAACTGGAAGGCGAGATCGTAGCCGAAGGCGCCATAGAGCCCCAGGAACGGCTCGTCCGGGCAGGCGAACAGTGCCATCAGCACCCGCAGCACGCTGAAGACGGAAGGCTGGCGGCTGCGCTCTTCCTCGGCGAAGCCCCCGGCCGTCCGGCGCACCAGGGCGGTGACCCGGCCGGCGGTGACCTCCAGCCCGACAAGCGCCTCATGCCCGTCCAGCGCGGCGGCCACGGCGGGCAGCAGCAGGTGCCCACGCGGGTTCAGCGCATCGATGCGCACGGTCCGGCCGCGGGCAGTCACCGACAGCGGCGGATCGACGAAGCCCAACGCCTGACGCTGATAGCGCCCGGGCGCCTCCACCCCGCCGGACAGCAGCAGCCCGCGCCGCTCGTCGAGCGCGGTGACCAGAGCATCGACCGCCTCGGCCGGCACCGCCGGCTCGGCAGTGCGGTGCAGACCGAGGCCACCGTCGGTCTTGGCCGCGAACGGACCGAGGAAGGCAGGATCGGCAAGGAACAGATGGGATGGGATCATGACGGCGGTGCTCCGATTCGGGCGTCTTTTCGGTGACGCCGCCCGGTGCTTCCGCCTGCCTGTCCGTTCTTCCGCTGGGTGACCCGCCGTGACGGGTCAGGAAAAAGGCCGCTCCGGATGCACCGGGCGGCCTTTTGTTCTCAATCCACGCTCACGCGCGTCGCCAGGCCGGCCCGTTGGAGACGGGCCACCACCAATGCTGCGACAGGAGGGGCGAGGAGATGTTCATGGCTGCAACCGCAACACAGGGCGGGGCTGCCTGTCAAGTGCTCCCTTCAAGCGTTCCCTGTCACGCCCGGTCCTGCGGCGGGGCGACGGCGTAGCTGCTGAGGTCCTCCTTGCGGCGCTCGTCCGACGGCAGACGGCCCTTGACCAGGAAGCTGATGTTCTCCGCCACGTTGGTGGCATGGTCGCCGATGCGCTCGATCGACTTGGCGGCGAACAGCAGGTGGGTGCAGCCGGTGATCTGCGCCGGCGTCTCCATCATGTAGGTCAGGAACTCGCGGAACAGCGCGGTGTAGGCGGCGTCCACCTCCCCGTCGCGGTCGCGGACGGAGGTGGCAAGCTCCGGATTCTGTTCGGTATAGGCGCGACGCATGTCGCCGATCATCGCCTGCACCATCCGCCCCATGCGGACCAGCGAGGCGACCGGCGGAGCCACCGGCAGGGTCGACAGCGTGACCGCACGCTTGGCGACTGATCCGGCGAAATCGCCCATGCGTTCCAGGTTGGAGGCGATCTTCAACGCCGCGACGATCTCGCGCAGATCCTTCGCCATCGGCTGGCGCAAGGCCAGCAGGCGAACGGTCATCGCCTCCACCTCCGCCTCCAGCCGGTCGATCTCGGCATCGCCCTTCAGAACCTCACCGGCGATGTCGGCATCGGGACCGGCCAGCGAATCGAGCGCAAGCCCGACCTGCCGCTCCACCAGTTCGCCCATGCGGTCGATGGCGGTGCGCAGGGCCGCCAGTTCGGTGTCGAAAGCCGCAAGCGTGTGTCCACCCGACATGATCCCCAACTCCTTGTTCCCACTTGGCTGCGACCGGCGGTTCGACGCCCGGCGCCCCGCAGATGGGGCCTGACGCCGTCCACGCCAAGACGGCGCGGCACTGGATGCGGCATTAACCTTTGGCATAGATTATTTCGGAACACTGGTCTATCGATGGACCACGCAACCATGCAGACCGGACAGGATCGATGACACCGCACGAGTTGGTTGCCGTGCTGGAAAAGCACGAGCGCTGGCTGAAGAATAAGTCGGGCGGTTCGCGCGCCAACCTGACCATGGCGAACATGGAAGGGTCGAACCTGTCCGGGGTCAATCTGGCCCAGGGCAAGCTGTCCGGCGCCAACCTGTCCCATTGCGACCTGTCGAATGCCAATCTCAGCACCGCCGACCTGTTCGCCGCGCACCTGACGAAGGCCGACCTGTCGGGCTGCAACCTCTATCGCGCCGACCTGCGCGGCGCCCACATGCGTGGCGCCAAGCTGAAGCGCGCGATCCTGAAGGAGGCCGACCTGCGCGGCGGCGCCCTGCTGTATGGCGGGCATGGCGGCAAGAATGGCAAGGGGCTCGATTTCGTCCGCTCCGACCTGTCCGGCACGGATTTCGACGACGCGTCGCTGAACAACGCCAACCTGTCGGGCGCCGACCTGACCGACGTGTCGATGAACGGCGCCGATTGCGAGGGCGCACTGCTGACCGGCGCCACGCTGATGCGCGCCAGCATGAAAAGCTGCAATCTCGCTCGTGCCGACCTACGCGGCAGCAACCTGTCCGGCGTGAATTTGCAGGGAGCGGTGCTGCGCGACGCCAACCTGACCGGCGCCATGCTGGCCGGAGCCAACCTGCGCAACGCCGACCTTCAGGGGGCGAAGCTGGAGGGTGCCGATCTGGCCGGCGCCGACACCACCGGCGCCAATCTGGCGCGGTCGGCCGACAATTTCTCCGTCCAGATCCAGCAGGCGCTGCACAGCCATTACACCTGGATCAACACCAACGGAACGATGGGCGCCAGGGCCGACCTGACCGCCGCCGACCTCAGCCACATCGACCTGACGGGGGTCAACCTGTCGGGCGCCAATCTGAAACGGGCCAATCTCAGCGGCGCCAAGATGCGCGAGGCGCTGCTGATCATGTGCGACATCTCCGAAGCGGTGCTGGACGGCGCCGATTTCAGCGGGGCGATCCTGGACGGCGCCAATCTGCGCGGCGCCAACATGACCGGGATCCGGCTGGACGGGGCGGGAGTCGGCTGGGTCGATATAAAGGGGCCGGACGGTCAGCCGACCGGTCGCCTGTGGGCGGCGAACCTGACCGGCGCAAGGCTGACCGGCAGTTCCTGCGTCCGCACCAACCTGCGCGGCGCCAACCTGTCCGACTGCGATTTCAGCAACGCCAACCTGACCGGTGCGATCCTGAGCGACGCCAACATCCGCGACGCGAAATTCACCGGGGCCAACCTGACCGGCGCCAGCCTGCCGCCGCCGCCGGACCCGGATGACGATTGACCCGAGATGCGGCTGATCGGACGGACGGCCACTCCAGACAAATCTTTCGAGATCGACTGAAACGGGACGGCGGGAGCAGCGGACCGAAGCGGCCTTGCGCTACCTCTCGTCCCGACCGCCGCCGTCTTCGCCGTCGCGGGCCGCCGCGCAGGCGGCGTTGAGGTTGGCGCCGACACGGCGCAGCACCTCCAGCGTCAGATCCAGATCTTCAGGCGCAATGCCGTCGATGGCGATCTGCGCGATCTCCGACGCGCTGGGCATCATCGTCTGACGCAGGGCCCGGCCCTTGTCGGTCAGAAAGACGTTCATCTTGCGGCGGTCGTGGCTGTTGCGCACGCGCTGGACCAGCCCCTGGCTCTCCATCACGTTGACGGCGGTGACCGTGGTCGGCTCCATCATGCCCACGCGGTGACTCAGCTCCCGCTGGGTCAATCCGTCCTCTTCCCACAGGGCACGCAGGAAGAACCATTGTCCCATGCTGACCCCCGACCGCGCGATGCGTGTCTGGAGGGCGCGGGCGAAGGCGCGATTCACGTCCCGGACGACGAACGATAAAGCACCATCGGCCGAACCGGCCGCGTCTTCCGACTCGCCGGGGCGTTCCGGCTCCCACCCCTTGACAGACGCCTCCATACCGACAATCTCTCTGCCGTCGTTCCGTGCCCACAGCCACCCCAGCCCGTTGGCCGCGATGGACAGACAGCCGCCTGTCGAGGCGACGCCGCCGCATTGCATCCACCGGGTCCATGCCTGTCTGGTAACACCACCTTGACACGAGTGGGCATGGCTGCGTCATCCAATCATAACGTGTTGTGTGCAAAGCGCAAATCAATTGCGCAGCCATCGGTCGCCGGCATGCAATGATATGTCGGTTTTAGTCATCCAAATCGCCGGCAGCGTAAACAGAACACGCCCACAGACTCTTCGCATGGCCGACTTGTGTCACATCCATCTTTTTGGGGCCGTCGCCAGACACCATATCCGCATATGATGATCGATATGATGATTGCCGATTGGATCGGTTTTATTTGGCAATTCGTACAGCACCAGAACGTTAAATGAATATTTCGCTAAATTGTTGAGAATTCCCTTCCGGCCGCTTGCAACTGCCGCGACCTTTGGTCACACAAGCCCCGAACCGCCCTTCACAGGAGCCGTGAACCCGCAATGACCGCTTCGCCGACCGTCCCCTCGTCCCGTACCGTCACCGTCGCCGCCACCCAGATGGCCTGCAGCTGGGACCGTGCCGCCAACGTCGATGGCGTCGAATCGCTGATTCGCGAGGCTGCCGCCAAGGGCGCGCAGATTATCCTGCCGCAGGAGCTGTTCGAGACCCCGTATTTCTGCAAGGACCAGAAGCAGTCGTTGTTCGAACTGGCTGCGCCGGCCGAAGGTCACCCGGTGATCGGACGGATGCAGGCCCTTGCGCGGGAGCTGTCGGTGGTCATCCCCGTCAGCTTTTTCGAGAAGGCCCGCAACGCCTATTACAACTCGATGGCCATGGTCGATGCGGACGGCAGCCTGCTGGGCGTCTACCGCAAGTCCCACATTCCCGACGGCCCCGGCTATCAGGAGAAATTCTATTTCAGTCCCGGCGACAGCGGCATCCAGGTGTTCAAGACACGCTACGCCACGGTGGGCTGCGCCATCTGCTGGGACCAATGGTTCCCGGAGACGGCGCGCGTCATGGCTTTGAAAGGGGCGGAGATCCTGCTCTATCCCACCGCCATCGGCTCGGAACCGCAGGATTCCTCCATCGACAGCCAGGGCCACTGGACCAGGGTGATGCAGGGCCACGCCGGCGCCAACCTGATGCCGCTGGTGGCCTCCAACCGCGTCGGGGTTGAGCAGGGGGAAGGCTGCGCGCTGACCTTCTATGGCTCGTCCTTCATCGCCGGCCCGCAGGGGGAGATCGTCGCGCAGGCCGACCGCGAGAGCCGGACGGTCCTGACCGCCAGCTTCGAGCTCGACCGCATCGCGGCGCAGCGCGCCTCCTGGGGCGTCTTCCGCGACCGCCGGCCGGAGTTGTATGGCGCCCTGCTGACGCTGGACGGCGAAACCACCCCGCGTCGCTGACCGGTAGGGAGGGGAACTGGCGCTGGCGACAGGCGCTGGCCGCTGAGGCGTCAGACCGTCAGCCCCTTTCCCGTTCCGGAATTGCGTCCCGCAGTGCCGAGCGCCTGTGCCGCGCCGTAGGCGGCGGCGGCGCGGGCGGATGCCGTATCGCCACCCTGCCGGCGCTGGTCTGATTGGGCTTGCAGCTTCGCTGCATCGGCCTGTGCGGCGACTCGCAAGTCCTGAGGCGAGGGATCGGCCGGTGCGAGCGCCGCGGCCTTGACCTGCTCCATCTTGGCGACGGTGGCCGCCGGTTCCGATTCGGCGCTGACATCGATCGGTACCTCGCCGGCGGTGGCGTAGTTCTTGCCGTCCGGACCGCGGGTAAAGGTGAAGGAGGCTCCGCCGGCATGGGCACCGCCGGCCGCCTGATGCGCCGCTTCATGTTGGCGGACGCTGGTGTCGGCCTGCTTGAGTTTCTGGACCTGCTGCTGGGCTGCATCGGACAGGGTGATGCTGTCGGCGGAGCCGCTCTTGCCATGCTGAGCGCCGGATTCCTGGGCACCGGACGCGTCTTTCCCGTCCCGCCGCAGCGGCACGCTGCGCGGGGTGGAATAGGTTCCGATCGACGGGCTGGAGATGGAAAGGTCGGCAGCCACCGCCCGCATCCTCACTCAGATGCCGAACTTCCCATCAATTTAGGACGATTCGTCCGCACCGGCAACGGTATGGACATCCCTGCGACCGTCCCTGGCCCCGTCTCTCTGCCTCAGACCTGCTCGAAGCCGGTCAGGACGTTGGCGACATTGACGCCCAGATCGTCGACGGCATAGCCGCCTTCCAGCACGAACAGGGTCGGCAGGCCTATTCCGGCGATGGCGGCGCCCATGCGCAGGAAATCCTCCGACAAAAGGCGGAAGCGGGAAATCGGGTCGCCGCCATAGGTATCCGCGCCCAGCGAGAGCACCAGCGCGTCGGCGCCGAACTCGCGAATGCGCGCCGCCGCGACGGCCAGCGCCTGGGCGTAAGCGTTCCAGTCGGTCCCCCAGGGCAGCGTCAGGTTCAGGTTCGCCCATTCCCCGGCACCCACTCCGGTCTCATCGGCATGACCGCAGAAATATGGGAACTCGTCGGCCGGATCGGCATGGATCGACACGAACAGCACGTCGCCACGCTCCCAGAAGATCTCCTGGGTGCCGTTGCCATGGTGATAATCGACGTCCAGCACCGCCACGCGCACAGCCCCACCGTCGCGCAGGGATTGCGCCGCGATGGCTGCGTTGTTCAGGAAGCAATAGCCGCCGTAGAAGGCGTGGCCGGCATGGTGACCCGGCGGACGGCACAGCGCAAAGGCGCTGCGGTCGCCGGCCCGCAGCCGGTCGGCGCCGGTCAGCGCGCTGTCGGCTGCGGATGTCGCAGCCCGCCAGGTGCCGGCGGTGATCGGCGTCCCCGCGTCGAAGGAGTAAAAGCCGAGCCGCCCATCGATGGACCGTGGCACCCGCCGCCGCGACATTCCCGGCGCCACCCAGTTCAGCGGCAGCGCGTCGATGTCAGTACCATGCTCCTCCACCCAGTCGTCCCAGGCGGTCTGGAGAAAGCTGAGGTAGCCGGCGTCATGCACCCGTTCCAGCGGGGCGATGCCGTGACGGGTGGGCTCCACGACCGGCCCCAGCCCGACCGCCTCGATCCGCGCCCGGACGATGTCGGCACGCGCGGGCTTCTCGTAGCAGGGAACGAGTTGGCCGTCGTTGAGTTCGGACCGGCCGGCCTGCAGCCGGTGCTCTTCGCTGTGGATGACGATCACGCCGTTGGCTTCCTTGACTGTTTCGCCGCTCCTGTGAGGTCCGGACCGGCGGAAGGCGGACTCATCATAGCGCCCCCTCGCCACCCGTGGGTGCCACCCTTTTGCATGGCGCACCGGACGCAGGCCATTGCCTTTCGGCCTATTGCACGCGATAGTGTTCAGCGCCGATCACTCGCGCTGTGCGGGTGGTTGCTGGGGTTGTTGGACATCCATGTTGGCTGCTGCGTGCAGGATATTCGCCCGAATTGCGCCCGGGGCGGCGTTGATTCTGTGGGCGTGCGCCGTGTCGGCCGCCGGGCCTACGCGGGACGATCCACCATTGCCGCGGCCTCGGCCGGCATCGACGGACTCCCCCTTGGAGGCGGCCTTCTCCATCCGGGCGGGAGAAGCGTTGCGCCAGTTCGGCTATGACCTGTTCGCCTCGGCCACCGATGCGGCTTCGGCGGCCGAAGCGACGCCCGGCGCCATCCAGGGCGACTATGTCCTGAACACCGGCGATACCGTTCTGGTCACCCTGCGCGGCCAGAAATCTTTCAGCAAACGCTTCGCCGTCGACCGAAACGGCCAACTGGTGGTGGACGATCTGCGGCCGCTGACCGCCGCCGGCCTGACGCTGGACGCCCTGCGACGCGACTTGACCGCCGCCGCCGCCGCCACTTGGCCCAGCACCGATGCCTTCGCCTCGCTGGCGGAGGTGCGGCGGATCGGCGTGCTGGTCACCGGCGCCGTGCACCGCCCCGGCCGGCAGGAGATCAGCGCCTTCGCCACCGTGCTCGATGCGCTGTCGGCTGCCGGCGGTGTGGATCGCGGCGGCAGCCTGCGCGCGGTCAGGCTGATGCGGTCCGGCGGTGCGGTCATGGTCGACCTCTATGCCCTGCAAATCGCCGGTGCCACCGGCAACGCGGATATGCCGTTGCGTGACGGTGACCGCCTGTTCGTCCCGCCGCTCGGCGCCACCGTCGCGATTGCCGGACCGGTGAAACGGCCGGGCATTTACGAACTGCCGCCGGATGGCGGCTCCTTGTCGGCGTCGGAGATGCGCGACCTCGCCGGTGGCGCGCTGCGGCCCGGCCGCGGCCGGCTTGTGCGATTCGGCATCGGGCCGTCGGGCGAGGAAGCGACGGAGGAGATCGCCGACCCCGACGCCAAGCGGTTCGGCGACGGCGATCTGCTGCTGATCGCGCCGGAACGGGAAGACCGCCGCGGCGAGGTTCGGCTCGACGGACATGTGCTTCGTCCCGGCCCGCGCGCGCTGACCCGGGTTAAATCCCTGTCCGGACTGCTTTCCCGTGCGGATCTGCGCCCATCGGCCTATTTTCCCTTCGCCGCCCTGGAAAGCACGGCCCCTGCCACGGCGGCGCGCAGCCTGCGGCCGGTCGACCTGTCGGCCGTTCTGAACGGACGCGACCGTCGGCAGCTTTCGGACGGCGACACGCTCTATGTCCTGGGGACTGCGGACGTCGATTTCCTGACGTCGGAGGCGGTGCTGGCCCTGCTGCGCGGCGAACGCCAGCCGCCGCAGGATGCCTGTCCCGGTCTGGTCGCGCTGGCCCGCATCCTGGCGGCGGAGCCGGCCGGCACCCTCGCCACCGGTCCGCAGGCGCGCGCCGCCGCCACGCTGACCGGTTCCCGCACCCCCTGCCCGCCCCTGTTCGCGACGGTGCCGGACCTGCTGCCGCTTGCCCTGCGCCATTCCGTTCTGCGGCTGACCGGTGCGCCGCGGCCCGGTTTCTATCCCGTGGCCGATGGGCCGGAGAGCGCCGGCGCGCGCGAGACCATCGTCGAATCGGAAGCGCCTCAATATGAGCTGATCGGCCATGTTCGCCGGCCCGGCACCCGCCGGTTGCCGGCAGGGGCCACGCTGCGCCAGGCTCTGGCGGAGGGCAAGGCCCTGAAGCGCGACGTGTATCCGCTGCTTGGCATCGTCGAACGCTATGACCGCCGGACCTTGACCCGCGCCTATCTGCCCTTCTCCCCGCAGGAGGTGGCTGCCGGACGTGCCGACCGTGCCCTGAGCGATGGAGACCGCATTCACCTGTTCGCCGCCGATGACATTCGCGGCTTGGTGAAGCCCGCCGAATCCAAGACGGACAGCAAGGCGGACGACGAGTCCGAACCGCCGATGCTGGCGGCCTTGCTCGATCCGGCCATCGTCGCGGTGATCGGAGAGCGGACTGTCCAACTGCGCGGCGCCGTGCGCGATCCCGGCGGCTATCCGGTCGCCGACCTCACCCCGCTGGCGGCCCTGGTCGCGGTGGCAGGTGGGCTGTCCACCGACGCCGACCCCACGGTGGCGGAACTGACCGCCGCCAACGGCACTCGCATCGCCATCGACCTGACCCGCGACGGCGCCCGCAGGATCGGTCCCGGCGATGCGCTGCGGATCAACCCGCGCCCGCAGGCGCTGGAGGCCCGCGCGGTCGCCATCGAAGGGGCGGTGCGCCGTCCCGGCCGCTACGACATCGGCCGCGGCGAGACGCTGTCCTCCCTGATCGCGCGGGCCGGCGGCCTGATCGACGACGCCTATCCGGCTGGAGCCGTGCTGATCCGCGAGAGCGAACGCCGCCGCGAGAAGGAGCAGTTCCAGCTGCAAGCGCGCGAACTGGAGCGCACGCTGGCGCTGGAGGTGGAGAAGGGCGAGCCGGTGAAGGCGGAGAATGTCGCGCTGGCCCGCCAACTCGCCGCCCAGCTTCGCGCTGCCGAGCCGCTCGGCCGCATCGTGGTGGAAGCGGACCCGGCTGTCCTGCGCAGCCGCCCGGCTCTCGACCCGCTGCTGGAGCCCGATGACCGGATCGTGATCCCGAAGCGACCGCTGACCGTGGCGGTGTCGGGCGAGGTTCTGCATCCGACCGCGGCGCAGTTCGTCAGCGGCAAGGGTGCCGAGGATTACCTGAACGAGGCGGGCGGCCCGACGCGCGATGCCGACACCGGCCGCAGCTTCCTGGTCCTGCCGGACGGCCGGGCGCGGCCACTGGCGCTGTCCTCCTGGAACCATCGGGTGGACGTTATCCCGCCCGGGTCGATCCTGGTGGTGCCGCGCGACCCCCGCCCCTTCGACGGGCTGGATGCAACCAAGGCCATCGGCAACATCCTGAGCCAGCTGGCGATCACGGCCGCTTCGATTTCGGTGATCACGCGATGACGGCGCCCGCCCCGCCCCGACTCGCCATCCTGACCGTGGTCCGCAACGACTGCGCCGGACTGGCCGACACCTATGACAGCCTGCGCGGGCAGCTCGGTCCCGGCATCGTCTGGCTGGTCGCCGACGGCGCCTCCACCGATGGAACTGCGGAGTGGCTGGTGGGCCATGCCGATGTCCCGCTGTGGTGGCGCTCAGCCCGCGACTCGGGGCTGTACGATGCGATGAACGATGCGCTCGCCGCCGCGTGCCGGCTGGGCTGCAGCCATGTGCTGTTTCTGAATGCCGGCGACCGGCTGGCGGAGCCGGGCAGCGGCATGCGGCTTTTGCAAGCGATTGCCCGGCATCCCGACTGCGCCCTTTTCTATGGCGATGCGCTGGAACGGCTGGGTGACGGACGTATCCTGCTGAAGCGCGCCCGCTCCCACCGCTGGGCATCGCTGGGCATGTTCACCCACCATCAGGCGATGATCTACTCCGTGACCGCGTTGGCAGGGCTGCGCTTCGACTCCGGTTACCGGATCGCAGCCGATTATGACTTCACCTTGTCGGTGCTGAAGCGCGGACGGGCCGAACGGCTGCACTGGCCGGTCTGTCTGTTCGCGGCCGGCGGCCTGTCGCAGCGCGACGCAACCACTGGCAGGCATGAGCAAACAGCGATTCGACAAAGGCATTTCGGCCATGGAGCCACACACGCCGCAATGATCACCATCGCTCAACGAGTCGCACTGGCATTACGCCACCGCCTTCCCGCTCTATACGCGAAATTACGTTTCCGGTGCCCTGAAATTTAATGTCTTTCGCTCTCTTCCTCCCCCTTCCACCCAAACGGACCGTTGATACGCACAAATGGTTGCATAGAATTTACTTTCTGAACTAAGCATTCTCGCGGCGCCTTCCCTCTGGCTTTCCTTTCGAGGTACGACTTATGAGCGCGACCAAGACCAAACTCGCCCCCGCCCACACCCTGTCGCGCCGCGGCGAAGGTCCTAACCCCATCGACATCCATGTCGGAGCCCGCCTGCGGCTTCGCCGGACCCTGCTTGGCCTGAGCCAGGAAAAGCTGGGCGAAGCGGTCGGGATCACCTTCCAGCAGCTCCAGAAGTACGAGCGTGGGTCGAACCGCATCAGCGCCAGCCGCCTTTACAACCTCTCCCAGGTTCTCGGTGTGCCGGTCAGCTACTTCTTCGACGACATGCCGTCGCCCGACCAGATTGCCGCCGAAGTCCCGGCCGAGGCGATGAGCGAGACGGACGAGTTCGAATCGATGGCCCGCCGCGAGACGCTGGAACTGGTGCGCGCCTATTACCGGATCGAGGATCCGGGTGTGCGCAAGCGGACCTTCGACCTGCTGAAGGCGCTGGGTGGCGACCGGATCGCGTTGCTCGAAGAGTAAGGGTCGCCGGCCGGACGGACAGCCCGGACAGACTCGGAAGCGGCGCGGATGGACGGGAAACGGTCGAACGCTCCCGGTCCCATTGCCGCCGACCGCATCTTGAGCCCGACCTGCCAATAGTAGAATGCGCGCGCCAGCGCGTGATCTAGCCCGGCTGCGCCATCGAGGACGCCAAGGCGCAGCACATAGGCATGCAGAAACGCCAAGAGCGGCCGGCCCGGCAGGCGCTGGAAAAGCCGCTTCTGCATGCGCCGGCCGATGAGGGCGCGGAGGCTGGGAAAGGCGCTGGAGCCGCCCTCCGGTTCACCCGTTATCAGCCGCTCCATCCGACCGTCGGCACGAATCGCCGCCTCCCAATCGGAATAGCGGTTATGGCGATCGAACCAGGCCGAGAGCGGCTTGGCATCCTCATGGTCCATCGGGTGGCGAAGCCGGCCGGTCGTACCGGTCACCTGCGGCTGGTAATGCCCCTCCACCTCCCACATCGCGGCGATATCCAGGTCGGGCTGATCGGGAAAGCGCGCGCGCCGACGGTCCAGCAGAGCAAGCTTGCGATTCCAGCAGCCGAACCGCAGCCGCCGGCCGCGGATAACCGGCCTGCCGTCGATCCAGTAGGCCGCGCAGGCCGGGCCAGCCGCCATCAGCCGGGCGATCTCCTCAACCAGTTCCGGCGTCATCCGCTCGTCGGCATCGACGAACAGAACCCAGTCATGGGCGAATGGCAGACTATCCAGGCACCACTGCTTCTTCTTGGGGTAGCGGCCATTCCAGCGGAAGTGGACCAGGCGGGCGCCATGTGACCGTGCGATGTCCGGCGTACCGTCGTCGCTGCCGCTGTCGACCACGAAACACTCGGCGAATCGGGCAAGCGGCGGCAGGCACTGCGGCAGGTTCGCCGCCTCGTTGCGCGTCATCACCACCACGGAGACCGGAATGGCGGTCACGGCGGGCGCAGGCATGTTGGACATCCTCATGGTGCCGCCTCCACCCCCGTCGTCCGTTCCCGCAAGGCATGGGACACGGATAGGGCGAATCCGGCGGCGACAAGCCCGACCAGCCCGGCCAGCGGAATCACCACGGCCGGGTTCGGCCAGTCCGGCAGGGTGGCGGCGGCCGGCGGCTGGATCATGTCGGCGGCAAAGGGCAGATCGACGCCGATCATCATCGCCACCCGCTCCTGGTCCAGCAGCAGGTCGCTCAGCGCCTGCCGATGTTCCGCCACGGTGACGGCGCCGAGACGAAGCTTGATGTGGGCGATCTGGGCGGCACTGCGCCGGGCCGCTTCCGCCCGCAGATGGGCGTCGGTGGCAGCGGCGATCCGCCCGAGCAGTTCCACTGCAATCGCCCGGTCGGCATGGCGGAAGGTGATCCGCCGCATCGGACCCGACCGCAGCATGTCGACAACCAGCCGATCATGCAGGGCGCGCGCCACGCGGTCGCCGTCCGGCTCAACCCAATCCTCGCGCCCGACCAATGCCAGAAAAGCCCGCTTCACCGTCTGGAACAGTCCGGGCGGCGGACGCCAACGCCCTGCTTCCGCATCCCAACGCTCGGCAAACAGGGCGCGCAGGATGGCGGGGTCCGCAGCCAGACGGTCGGCCACCGGTCCCGAACCGAACAGTTCAAGATAGCGGGCGAAGTCCGACAGCGATTCGTCCCCCGCCCCCGGCTCGGCCACACCGGCGGAATCGCGGCCGTTGAGCGTCGGCACCCGTGCCCCCATCGCGGCGGAGCCGACCCGGGCCGTCGGCCCGATCACCATTGCCGCGGTATAGGCCGGCGTCACCAGCCAGAGAGCCGCCACCGCCAGCGCCAGACCGCCCATCCAGCCGCCGACCAACCAGCGCCAGCCGGTCCGCAGGGTACGGACAAAGCTGCGCAGGTCGCCCTCCCCTCCGGCCATCGGCAGAGCCAGCGTCATGGCATGCGGCTGAGGCTGGGTGTGACGCGGGGCGATGGCGCCGTCAGGCATGGGGCAACGGCCTTCCCAACAGGGGCCGGACGGCACGGCGTGCCTCGACCAGACGTTCGGCCAACCCGACGAAGGCCGCGGCGGCAAGGTCGGCAGTCCAGGCTTCGGTCTTGCGGGCGGCGCGCTCCCCCTCCGCGGCGCAGCGGTTGGGGGCGGCGGCATAGGCGCGCACGGCTTCAGCGATGGCGGCCCCGTCGAACGGGTCGATCACCATGCCGCATCCGTCCATTTGGGCCGCCGCCTCGCTTCCGGCCGGTCCCAGGAACAGGCAGGGCCGGCCGGCCGCCTGCACCCCGGCTAACTTGCTCGGCACCAACATCCCCTCCGCCGCCGGGTCCATCGCCACCAGATGCAGGTCGGCTGCGGACAGGCACTCCGCCAGCCGGTCGGCAGGCTGCCAGGGAAGCCGGCGCAGGTTGCGCACGCCCTTGCAGCGTGCGGCCTCTTCCACCGCAGCGAAGCCCCTGCCCTCACCGACCAGCAGGAAAATCACGGATGGATCGCTGTGCTGCAGCCGGGCCGCCGCCTCCAGCACGCCGTCCATCGGATGGGCAAGCCCCAGCGTGCCGGAATAGGCCACGAGGAAACGGCCGTCGCCCTCCGCCAACCCCAGCGAACGGCGGACGTTGTTGCCGGCCTTCTCCAGGGGACGGATCGCCGGATCGGGCCAGTTGGGCAGCAGGGTCACCCGATCCGCCGCCATGCCGGATGCGACGATGCGTTCGCGCATGCAGCGCCCAATGGCGATCGCCCCATCCTGCCGCCGCAATGCCCGCGCCATACCATGCCCGGCCACGCGGAGAAGCAGGTCCGGCATCCGCACGCCCAGCACCGGAAGAAGATCCGGATAAAGATCCTGGCACCAGTGCAGCGACGCCGCACCATGGCGCGCAGCCAAAACCGGGCCGACCAGCGCCAGCATCGGAGGATCGGTCATCGTCACGACGAGGTCGTGGCGCGGCAGGCGCAGGGCCTGAACCGTGAGTCGGCAAAGCGAGTCGAGATAGGCGCGCGTGTCGGGCCGCTCACCCTCCGCCACCCTGCGGCCGGTGCGGATGAGCGTGACCCCGTCCGGAACAGCGCAGTTCGGCGCCTTGTCGCTGTCCGGCTCGCCATCCGCAACCACCGTCACCCGCCAGCCCGCAGCCGCGATTCGCCCGGACAAATCCGACAGGCAACGTCCGGTCGCCCCGCGATCAGGCGGGAACACCCGGTTGACGAAAATTATGGACGGTCGGTCGAGCAGCACGGCGCACCGAAGCGGTAATTACACGCGAAAGTATGAAGATCCTCTAAGAATCAGACAACCCCTTCCTGCACTCGGCCGCCAAAAGCATCAGGGATAGGATGACGCCGGTGTCAAGGTACTTGAAGCTGGTGTGGAGGCAGAGCGCCATCGCCAGCGGCGGCACCACCGCCAGGGCCAGCGGCGGATCGGCCGCCAGCAGCCCGCACCAGGGCCTGACCAGCGCACCGAGATAGGCCGCCAGCGCCACCATGCCGCACAGTCCGGCCTTCAGCAGGCTGTAGCTCGCCAGCGTGTGGGTATAGCTGACCCGCCAGCCGCCCACCGCCGGATTGGCGATCCGTGCGCCCCAGCCGTCGCCGAACAGCAATGACCAGGGAGAGGCGACGGCATGCTCGATCACCGCCACCGCCTCTTCCCACCGGGCATTGATCCCGGTCAGCCGCGTCTTCTCCGCCGCCTGCTGCCATGCTCCGACCAGCGCATCCCCACCGACGGCAGCCGCCAGCCCCAGACCGATCAGCAGAGGCAAGGCCAGCCACGCCTGCCGCCGCGCCCACCACAGGGCGATCAGCGCCAGCGACAGCAGCGCCAACCCCAGCGCGGTGCGGTGGACCGCTCCGGCCAGCGCGGCAAGGCAGAGAGCCCCGCCGACGGCGCAGGGGATCGCGGCGAGCCACCAGCGGAACCGGCCGCCGATGCCGATCAGCGACAATGCCATCGCCGGCAGGACCACGGCGGCGAACAGCACCGCAGGCGCGTTGAGCAGATAGGCGCCACCGTCGGCCATCGCCCGCTGTCCGATGGCGCCGAACCCCCAATCCGCCTGCCGCCACCAGCGCAAGGCCAGCAGCAGGCCGGCAATGCCAAGCCCACCGGCCAGCGCGCACACGGCGATCCGCCCCGCGGCGCGCAGCGCCGGTACCAGAAGCACGGGAAGGAACAGGTACAAGAGGGGCACGACGTCGCGCAGGATATCGACCGCGTCCCACCCCAGCGCGGCCCCACGCAGCAGCGGCACCCACAGCAGCCAGGCGAATGCCGAAACCGCCACCGGCATCCATTCCCTGTCAGGCGACGTCCGCAGCGCATGGCCGCTCGCCACCGCCAGAGGCCATTTCCAGCCGATCGACAGCAGCATCAGAAGGCCGATGGACAGTTCCACCCCTCGCAGGGCCGGCGGCGCCGGCACGCTGAGGCCGCCATAGAGAAGCAGGGCTGCCGCCATCGACAGCGCGCCCATCCGTGCGGCGGCCACCGTCATGGCCGCCCCTGACGGAAATCGGCCGCGTGGCTCAGGCCCAGCGCTGCTCGGCGCGGTCCAGGCGATAGAACAATCCCTCCTGCGGGCGCAGCCGCAAGGTTCCGGTCAGGGTCAGCGGTTCCCGCGTCGCCGGCAGGGCGATGGCGGTGTGGACATGCATCATGGTTGCCGGTCCGGGGCTTTCGCAGGCGGGACAGCCCATCGGATTGGCCGACAGGATGAAGCGGTTGTGGGTGGCGCCGTCGGTCAGCGGCACCATGAAGCCGCGCACGGTGACCGGCCGGCCGTCCAACGCCGACACCTTCACCGGAAATTGCGGATCGCCGGCCAGACCGCCCATCCGCACGGCGCCCAGGTCGCGCCAGATCGCCGTGGACTCGTCCAGCGGCAGATGAAAGGGGCCGGCGGGGTGGCTCGGCGCCTCCGGCGTTCCGGCAGCCCAAACGGCCCAGCCGGCGACGGGGGCGAGCGCAAGCGGCAACAAAATCTGGCGCCGGCCGGGCATGGCCGTGCCAAGACGGGTGGCGGTGGTCATGGTCGCTTCTCCCCTGCTGCGTTGCTTCGTCACCGGGGCTGCGAAATCGGGGCGCCGTGTGTTGTCGAAGTCTTTTGTCCGGTCGCCTGGGAACTATCCGAGGAACAGCTGTGTCCGGTGCGGGGCGACGCCTTCTGTTGGGCGGTCGCCGATTGCGCGAAAGTCTCCGGCAAGCGAAGTTCAAGGTCAACCGGCAATTCTGCCGGGCGCAGCAGGAAATGGAACGCGTAAGGATAGGTTTCCACCAACCCGGCATCCTCACTCTTTCAAAAAAACGCAATCTGTTTGACGGGGTGCGGCACCGCCCGTCATAGTCCCACCGCTGCCCCTGCCGCACTGCACACAGTGCGGCGCAAGCCGTTCCGATGACGAGACGAGCCATGGAAACCTTCCGCTTCCAGCCGGGCGAAACCCCGGTCCTGCTCAGCATTCCGCATGTCGGGACCATGATTCCGCCGGACATCGCCGCAGCGATGACGCCGGAGGGACTGGTGCAGCCCGACGTCGACCGCCATCTGGACCGGTTGTACCACTTCGCCCCCGCGCTCGGAATCGGTTTCCTGACTGCCCTGTGCTCGCGTTATGTGGTGGACCTCAACCGCGATCCCGACGGCATCGTGCCGCAGCCGGGGCAGGCCCCCACCGAAATCTGCCCCCTGACGACATTCGACCGCGCCCCGATCTATCGACCGGGACTGGAGCCCGACCGTGCGGAGATCGAACGGCGGGTCGGCGCCTATTGGCGCCCCTATCATGAGCAGATGCGCAGCGAGTTGCGCGCCTTGCGCGACCGCTATGGCGTAGCAATCCTGTTCGATGCCCATTCGGTGCGCAGCACGGTTCCGCGCTTCTTCGACGGCACCCTGCCCGACTTCAACCTGGGCACCGGCGACGGCAGCAGCGCCGCCCAGCCGCTGGTCGTCCGGCTGATGAACGTGCTTTCGGCATCGGAGCGCTATTCAGCCGCGCTGAACGGCCGCCTGCGCGGCGGTTTCATCATCCGCAGCTATGGCCAGCCGGAAGAGAACATCCACGCCATCCAGCTCGAACTGACCCAGTCCACCTATATGGACGAGGACTCCCCTTATCACTTCCGCCCGGCGCTGGCGGCAGAGGTGAAGCCGTCGCTGGAGCGGCTGCTGAGCGTCGTGGTCGAATGGGCATGGCAGAAGGCGAGCGGCCAGCGGCGGGCGGCGTTCCTGTAACGCCCCACCGCCTGCCAAGAGACCCGCTGTGCAAAAGGGTCCACCATGAAAGAGTGGCCCTCCCCCGTCGCCGGGGAAGGGCCGAAGGACGGCCTGATCGGGGATGGATCAGATCTGGCCGCGCTCGCTGGCCTGACGCATCAGGACATATTGGCGCATCATCTGGTTGCGGAAGCGGTAGCGCTCCAGTCCCGGCTCGACCACCGGGGCCAGGACGCCGCCATGGTCCTCCCGCGTCAGGCGCTTCAGCAGGTCGAGCGTCGAGGCGCTCGGCAATTCTCCGCTGTCACCAGCCAGATCGTTGGGATCGAACACGCCATAGGCATCGGCCGGGCACAGCGCCGCAGCCAGCAGCGCGTCCTCCAGCTCGGCCCGACGGTCGGCAGCCAGCGCACGGGCGTAGCTCTCGACAATGCCGCGCTCGGCCTCCTGCAGGCAGCGGGCGACGGCATAGGCCAGATCCGGCCGCTCCACCAGCTTGCTTCCCCGGCTGACGGCGCTGCGCGCCGCATGAAGGCCGAGAAGCTGGGCGTAATAGGGCAGGCCACGCACGAACTCCGCGATCCGCCGCACCACGTCGGGGGCGAACTCGATGCCGGCATTCTGCGCACCGGCCTGGATCAGCCGGCCGATCTCCTGATCGGTCATCAGCGGAAGATGCACCGGAACCAGCGAGCGCTGGATCGACGGATGCTTGCCCAGCAGCTGGTCGAGATTCTCAGCGACGCCGACCACCAGCAGGGTGACCGGGATCGAGCTGTCGGTCAGGTTCTTGAACAGCTCCGCCAGCTTGTTGCGGAAATCCTCGTCCTGGACGCGGTCGTACTCGTCCAGGATCAGCAGCACATGGGTGGCGTGGATGCCCGACAGAACCTCGTTCAGCTCGGTGACGCTGAAGGTGCCGTCCGGCAGCAGCTCGTTCAGGCTGGCGAAGTTGCGCCGCGCCGCGAACGGATTGTCGAGCGCGGAACGGTAATAGGTCGACGGGATCTTCTTCAGGAAGTGCCTGAAGATGTCCTCGAAACTCAGTTCGCCGCTGCAGGTCAGCTTCAGCGACAGATAGCCCGCCTGCCCCGCGATCTTTTCGATCGCATTGGCGACGGAGGTCTTTCCGCGGCCGCGGTCGCCATAGAGGATGACGTGCGCCCGCTCCTCTTCGATGGCCGAGATGATGCGGCGCAGCGTGTCGTTGCGGCCGATGAACAGGCCGTTCAGCTGCTGCTTCGGCCGGGTCGGCGTGAAGGCTTCGCGCAGAAGGCCGTTCAGCTCCGGCGTCAGGCCCTTCAGCATGGCCGGCGCATTGGCGCCCATGCCGCCGCGATAGCCGCCGTTGACGGACATCGTAAAGCGCGGCAGGTCGTGCTCGCCCTCGGCATCCTGGCCGCCCGGCTGCGGGAACATGTGGCCGCGGCGGTCGCCGGTGGCCTCGTTGTCGATGATATCGGGCAGCCGCGGCGCGGCCGGACCGCGCATCGCTTCGAATCCGGCACGGCCGCCGATGCCGGCGCCGATGCCACCACCCATGTTGCCGTCCACCGGACGCAGGTGAGCCCCACCGGGCCGGGCGAATCCAGGTCCATTGGAAAAGCCACCGGCCCCGGCATTGCCCATCCCAGGCCCCGCGACGCCGGGACCGCCCATGCCAGGACCACCCATGCCCGGTCCGCCGGTCAGCGGATTCGAACCAAGGCCGCCACCGGTGATGCCCGGATTACCAAGGCCGCCACCGGCAGCCGGCATGCGCTCGTCGGCCACAGCGGCCGAACGACGCTTTCGAAAGAAATTCCGCATCCGTCCCAATCCCCACGCGTTGTCGGCGTTCGCGGAACCGCCCCCCTTTCGGCTTCTCGAATGGGCCAGGGACGGGTCCGCGTGTTCCCGATGTAAGCGCTGCGCCGGCCGGGGTGGGCTGGGATTTCGGATATAATACCGACGCGGCATTCCCCCTTTGGGGACCTCTTTCGAAGGGATGCGCCCCCGAAACCCCTGGGCGCATCCCGGCCATCCTCAGCCGATCAGAATCGGCCCGACCGTGGCCCAGCCGTAGAGCACCGCCAGGAAAAAGGCGAGGGTCATGCATTCACGCAGGAAAGCCAGAACCGACATGCCAACCTCCATTGTTCTCGTCTTGTTCTGATAGAGCTACCAGAACGAACAAAGAACGGCAACCAGCTAGTTCCGTCTATGTTCCCGTTCCGGACTCAGGTGTTCCATTCCGGACACAGATCGAACGAACAGGAGGTAGAAAGTTACGTGTCGAATGCAGGAATCTGTCAGGCCGGATCGGCGTCGTCGTAGCGGATCAGGTCGGTCCAGGCGCGTTCCAGCCGGCGCAGCGTGCGATAGGTGGTTTCGAAGTCGGCACCGTCGCTGTCGGTGCGCAGCAGGGTGTCGGCGCGCGTCGCTTCCAGCTTTTTCAGCGCCTCGCAGGTGGCAAGCCCCTGGGCGGACAGCTTGAGGCGGGCTGCCCGCCGGTCACGCTGGGACGGGCTACGGTCGACATAGCCCGCCTCCACCAGATGCTTCAGATTGTAGGACGCGTTGGAGCCCAGATAATAGCCGCGCTCCAGCAGGTCGCGGACCGACAGTTCCTCGGTGCCTATGTGCAGCAGCATCAGCGCCTGTGTCGGGCTGAGGTCGGTCACGCCGATGCGGGCCAGTTCCATCCGAAGCACGTCAAGGAAGCGCCGGGTGATGCTCTCCATGACGCGGCCAAGGTCGGTGTAGACCGCGGGGGCCGCCACACTCTGCTGCATGCTCATCGTTCCTGTGCCAGTGGCTCGCAAAAGCCGTTGTCCGGTCGCCGCGGCACTGCCGCGTTTTGCCGACCGGCGGACCGGAGAAGCGGCGCCCAAGCCGATGCTGGAGCACCCCTTCCCGTCGCCGTTTCTTAATGGCCTGTGACGATGGGCGGATTTTATTGCGAATTGGAGAGACAAACTTGAGACGCGGCGGCGGCCCGTCTCCCGATACCGCAGGTTACATCGTGCCGGGGAAGGCTCCGCCATCCAAAAGGATGTTCTGCCCGGTCATGAAACCGGAGCTTGCGGCACAAAGAAAGGCACAGGCAGCCCCGAATTCCTCCGGATCGCCGAATCGGCCGGAGGGATTCGACTTGCGGCGCAGTTCCATCTCTTCGTCGATGCTGCGTCCGCCGGCCTTGGCACCGCCTTCCATCGTCTTGCGCAGGCGGTCGGTCTCGAAGGGGCCGGGCAGCAGGTTGTTGATGGTGACGTTGTGCTTCACCGTCTGGCGCGACAGGCCGGCGACGAAGCCGGTCAGACCGGTGCGGGCACCGTTCGACAGGCCCAGAATCGGGATCGGCGCCTTCACCGCGGCCGAGGTGATGTTGACGATCCGGCCGAACCCCCGGGACATCATGCCGTCCACCGTCGCCTTGATCAGAAAGATCGGCGTCAGCATGTTGGCGTCCAGCGCGCGGATCCAATCCTCGCGGTCCCAGTCGTGGAAGTCGCCCGGCGGCGGGCCGCCGGCATTGTTGATCAGGATGTCCGGCTCCGGGCAGGCGGCGAGCGCCGCGGCCCGCCCCTCCTCCGTCGAGATGTCTCCGGCGGCGGTGGTGACGGTGACGCCGGTCGCCTTGCGGATCTCGTCGGCGGTCGCCTCCAGTGCATCGGCGTTGCGGGCGGTCAGGGTGACATGCACGCCCTCGCGGGCCAGCGCGAAGGCGCAGGCGCGGCCCAGCCCCTTGCTGGCGGCGCAGACGATGGCGCGGCGGCCGGCAATACCCAAATCCATGGTCGTCTCTTCCCTTGTCGGTATCAGAGGATCGTTTTGGAACCGGATCGTTGCGGTTCCGTCCGTTGCAGTTCCGAAAGGACTTCCCGGGCCAACGGCACGGTCACGCCACGATGGGCGGCCAGCGACGCATGGTCCAGCGCCGCCACCAGACGGCGGGCGAAATCGAGCGACCGCTCCATCCGCGCCAGCAGATAGGTGATGACCTCCATCCCCGGCCGCAACTGGCGGTCGGCGAACAACTTGACCAGAACCGCGGCGAGCAGCGCGTCGTCGGGCGGCCGGACCTCGACAGCCGGCGCGCCCTTGATGCGCGACCGCAGGTCGGGAAGCTTCGTCCGCCAGTGCGACGGCGCCTTGCGCGACAGCAGCAGAAGATGGCCCCGCTGCTCGCGGGCGAGGTTGTAGAGATGGAACAAAGCCTGTTCCCGCTCCGGCTTTCCGGCAACCATGTCGGCATCCTCGACGACCACCGCGTTGGCGGGGGCCAGCAGGGACGGCACCGTTGCCGACTCGAGGGCATCGCCGCGGGTCACCAGGGCATGGCTGCGGGCGCGCCAGACCTGGGACAGGTGGGTCTTGCCGCAGCCGGCGGGTCCGTACAGCGTCAGAGCGGGGGCGGGCCAGGACGGCCAGCGGTCCAGCCACGCCACGGCATCGGCGTTGCTGGGTGCGACGAGGAAATCCTCGCAACCCATCGCCGTCCGGTGCCCGAGATCGAGCGGTATCTGCGCCGGCAAGCTCATGCGGACACACCCATCAGCGTTCCGCGTCGGTGCCGCGGTAGTACGGGCTCGAGAGATACTGTCGCAAGGCGAAGCGGGTCAACACGCCGATCACCGCGGCGACCGGAACCGCCAGCAGCACGCCGACGAATCCGAACAGGCTGCCGCCCGCCAGCAGGGCGAACATCACCCACACCGCATGCAGCCCGACCTTGTCGCCCACCAGCTTCGGCGTCAGGACATTGCCCTCCACCGCCTGCCCGAACAGGAAGATGCCGATGACGATGGCGACGCGCCAGAACTCGTCGAATTGCAACAGGGCAAGGCCGGTGCTGGCGACGAAGCCGAACAGAGTGCCGACATAGGGGATGAAGGACAGGAGCCCGGCCATCAGGCCGATCACCAGCCCGAAATCCAGCCCCGCCGCCGACAGCGCCAGTGCATAGAAGACGCCCAGCACGACGCAGACCGTCGCCTGCCCCCGCACGAAACCGGACAGGGTGACGTTCACCTCTCGCGCCTGCTCGCGCACCGTCTCGGCATGCTGGCGCGGCAGCCACGAATCGACCTTCCCCACCATCAGGTCCCAGTCGCGCATCATATAGAAGGCGACGACAGGGGTGATGAACATCAGCGTGACGATGTCGAACAGCGCCAGCCCGCCCGACAGGATGCGGGTGACGACACGGCCGACCAGCCCCGCCACCTCACCGGCATAATTGCCGGCGGCAGCGCGCAGCCGCTCGACATCGTCGGCCGGCAAGCGGTGGATGAAGCGGTTCAGCGCCGGGATCAGCCGTTCCTTCGCCAGGGTCGCATAGTTCGGCAGCACCTCCAGCAGATGGGAGACCTGCCCCTGCACCAGCGGCAGCAGAAGCAGCGCCATCAGCACCATGACCAGCACGAAGCCCAGCAGCACCAGCGTGGTGCCGAGCCAGCGCGGCAGCCCCGCCGCCTCCAGCCTGTCGACCGCGGGGTCGAGCAGATAGGCGATGGCCAGCCCGACCACGAAGGGCAGCAGCATGTCGGCCAGCAGCCACAGCGCCAGCACGAACAGCCCCAAGCCGATCAGCCAGAAGCGGAGCTGCTTGGCCGGCGTCACGGAACGCCGCCGAGCCGGTTGAACAGGAGAGCGCCCCGCCGGGCGTACAGCACACCGGACAGCACCGTCGTCACCGTGCAGACGTACACCAGCACCTCGACCAGCTCCCAGCCATACAGGTGGATGTCCGGCAGCCCCAGTGCCGGCGGCGCCAGAACGGCGGCGGCCAGCGCGATCTGCACCACCGTGTTCACCTTGCTGATGTAGAGCGGCTGCATCGCCAGCGTCTCCTTCAGCGTGAACAGCAGGATGACGCCACCGATGATCATGATGTCGCGGAACACCACCATCATCGCCAGCCACAACGGGATGGTGCCGACCCAGGCCAGGGCGATGTACACCCCGACGATCAGAGCCTTGTCGGCCAGCGGATCGAGATAGCCGCCCAGCACCGTACGCGCGCGGAACATGCGGGCGATGGCGCCGTCCAGCGCATCGGACAGACCGGCGGCGACGAAGAGGGCGAAGGCCCACTCCATCCTGCCGGTGAGGATCATGTACATCGCGGCCGGAACCGCCACGATGCGCAGGAACGTGATGATGTTGGGTACGCTCACGGTGCGCTCTTCGCCGGCAGCGTTCCCAGGTTGCGCGGCGGCGCGCCCATCGTGCCCACGGCACCCGCATCCATCGGCGCCGACGGCGCCAGCGATGTCGGGGAGGCCATCGGCGCGGCGGCGGACGGAACGGCACCGGCCGACGCGGCACCCGACCCGCGCGGCAGCAGCGTCAGCTGCCAGTCAGCCGACGGAACAGGCAGCGCGGGGTAACCGGCGGCAACAGGGGCGGCGACGGGCGGCGCGGCATGCGTGAACCCCAGATCCTGTCGGGCGAGCGCCTGGGCCAGCTGTTCGGGCGCACCGCGATAGGTCAGGGTGATCAGCGCCTCGCTGCGGGTGATCGACATCAGGGTGTTGCGGGTCACCGCATTGGCGGCGGACAGCCGCTTGCGCGTTTCCACCCAGTCGTTCACCGCGGTCAGCGGCACTCGGACGAGGGTGTTCTGCTCCGGACCGGTGGCGGTGGTGTGCTCGCGCTTCCACGAATCGTCGACCTGGGTGCCGACCGACGCAACGGCACGGTTCAGCAGCTCGTCGGCGCTGCCGCCGCCCTTCACCTGCACCGTCTGGTTCTCGCGCGTGCCGTCGAGCCCGTAACGGGTGACGTCGACCGTCAGGCCGCGGGCCGGATCGGGGCCGTTGGCCGGAAGATCGGTGCGGGCGACAACGACTCCGCCCGCCTTGTAGGCCTGGGCGATGCGGGCGAGCGCGTCGGCATTGCCGGCGACGGCGTCCTCGCCGCTGATCGCCTGGGCATCGGACAGTTCGCCATCCGGCACCACCAGCGGCACCAGCGAGGCGGCGGGCTGCCGCGCCTCCCAGGCCGCGCGCCAGGGGGTGCGGTCCTGCCACAGGATGGTGCGCCCGTCGGTCAGCGTCACCGGCAGGATGACGAAGGGCCGCGACGGCGGCTCCACATACTGGGCGGCACCGCCGCTCTGACCGAGGGCATCGCGCACCGCATTGGGCCGGAACCGCACGGTGATGGCGCCGACATAGCGGCTTGCCGACACCTTCTCCTCGTCGATCTCGAAGCCCTGGACCAGCTTGGCGATCTCGCCGTCGGACAGGCGCGGAGGGTTGCCGCCGCCGGGAACGAGCCGGCGGTACAGCTCCACCCAGGCCTTGGCCTGCGCCTCGCGGATCGCCTGATCGCGCACAGTGGTCGGATTGCTGCCGTTGATGTCGACCCGGACGCCGGACACCGCAAAGGGGTCTGCAGCAGACGGGGCGGCGGCAGCGGAGGTGGCGGCGGAGGTGGCGGCCGGCGGCGGGGAACCGGTCTGCGCCCCGGCCGGCCCGGTCATCGTAACGACCAGAGCGGTGGACATGGCAGCAAGACCGGCGAGGAGCGGCGCGCGGCGGCGGTGGAGCATTGCAAAGCCTTCCGATTCGAGTATGTTCGGCCCGAGCCCAAGGCCCGGTATATAGCTCAGCCCAAGCGAGGATACCATCAGCACCCAGTCCTATAACATGTCCGACGCCTACAAGCAGGCCGGTGTGGACATCGATGCGGGCAACGCGCTTGTCGAAGCGATCAAGCCGCTTGCCCGCTCCACCGCGCGTTCAGGCTCCGACGCGGGCCTGGGCGGTTTCGGCGCGCTGTTCGATCTGCGCGCCGCCGGCTACCAGGATCCGCTTCTGGTGGCGACGACCGATGGCGTCGGCACCAAGCTGAAGGTGGCGATTCTCGCCAACCGTCACGACACGGTCGGCATCGATCTCGTCGCCATGTGCGTCAACGATCTGGTGGTGCAGGGCGCCGAGCCTCTGCTGTTCCTGGATTACTACGCCACCGGCAAGCTCGACGTGGCCGCCGGCCGCGACATCGTCGCCGGCATCGCCGAAGGCTGCCGTCAGGCCGGCTGCGCGCTGGTTGGCGGCGAGACCGCCGAGATGCCCGGCATGTATTCGGAGGGCGATTACGATCTCGCCGGCTTCTCCGTCGGCGCGGTGGAACGCCAGCACGCCCTGACGGGTTCCGCCGTCCAGGCGGGCGACGTGGTCCTCGGCCTCGCCTCCACCGGCGTGCATTCCAACGGCTATTCGCTGGTTCGCAAGCTGGTCGAGAAGTCGGGCCTCGGCTACGACTCCGCCTGCCCGTGGGATGCCTCGAAGACGCTGGGCGAAGCCCTGCTGACCCCGACCCGCATCTATGTGAAGAGCACGCTGAAGGCGGTGCGCGCCGGCACGGTCCGTGCCATGGCCCACATCACCGGCGGCGGCTTGATCGAGAACATTCCGCGTGTCCTGCCGGACGGGCTGGGTGTCGTTCTCGACGCTTCGACCTGGACCCTGCCCCCCGTCTTCTCCTGGTTGATGAAGACCGGCGGCATCGCTCCGTACGAGATGGCGCGCACCTTCAACGTCGGCCTCGGCATGGTCGTCGTGGTTCCGGCCGACAAGGCGGCCGAGGCCATCGACATCCTGCGCGAAGGCGGCGAGACGGTCTTCACCATCGGCACCGTCACCGCCCTGAAGGACGGCGATGCCCGCGTGACCGTCACTGGCATGGACGCGGCCTGGACCGCGTAAGGGACGCCTAAGGATTCGTTGATGAGCAAGTTGAAGCTCGGCGTCCTGATCTCGGGGCGCGGCAGCAATCTGCAGGCGTTGATCGACGCCTGCGCCGCGCCGGGTTTCCCGGCCGAGATCGCGCTGGTGCTGTCCAACAAGGCCGATGCCTTCGGCCTTGAGCGTGCCTCCGGCGCCGGGATCGCCACCGCGGTGGTCGACCACCGCGGCTATCCCGGCGACAAACCGGCCTTCGAGGCGGCGATGGATGCCGCTCTGCGTGAGGCCGGTGTCGAGCTGGTCTGCCTTGCCGGCTTCATGCGCCTGCTGTCGCCCTGGTTCGTCGGGCAATGGCACAATGCGCTCATCAACATCCACCCGTCCCTGCTGCCCTCCTTCAAGGGGCTGGACACCCATGAGCGGGCGCTGGCCGCCGGCGTCCGCTTCCATGGCTGCACCGTCCATTATGTACGTCCGGAAATGGACGAGGGTCCGATCATCGCCCAGGCGGCGGTGCCGGTCCTGCCGGGCGACGACGGCCACAGCCTAGCCGACCGCGTCCTTTTGTCGGAACACCGGCTCTACCCGCACGCCGTCCGCCTGATCGCCGAAGGCCGCGCCCGAGTCGATGGCGATCTGGTGCGGATCGACGGTCCGGCTTCGGAGCTTGCGGCCCTGGTTAACCCGCCGCTGAACCAGCCGCTCTAGGCTCCGGCCCCTTCCGATCACCACCCTTCCGGCATGGTTGACGGTTCCACTCGGAATCTGTTGCGTTTCTGCGCGCCCGCGTCAAAATTTGCGGGCAAAAGAAACTGTTGGAGGATTGATCGATATGGCGGCCGTGAGTCCGAACCCGGTCAGTGCAGAGACCGTCCGCTCGCATCAGGCGACCTGGATCGCCTTCACCAAATTCATGAAGCTCAGCATCGCCGGGGTCATCGCCGTGCTCGTGCTGCTGGCGATCTTCACGCTGTAGCGGACGGATGGGGAGGAGGCGTAACCGAGCCCCCTCCCCCACACCTCACCCGGCCAGCATCTCCAGCGCCTTCTGCAGCTTGTCGCGGGCCTGATCGGCGGCCTCGCGGCGGTCGCGCTGCTCCTCGATCACCTCTCCCGGAGCCTTGGCGACGAACTGCTCGTTCGACAGCTTGGCGTCGATCTTCTTGATCTCGCCGGCCAGCTTGTCGATCTCCTTGGACAGGCGCGCCTTCTCCTTGTCGAGATCGACGATGCCTTCCAGCGGCAGAACCAGCGTCGTCTCGTCCAGCACCGCCTGGACGCTGCTCTTCGGTACATCGCCCTGGAGCGGCTCGACGCTGGACAGGCGCGCCATGCGCAGGATCAGGTCGCGGTGGGTGTCCAGCCGCTTCAGGCTGACCGCGTTCGGATCCTTCAGCTTCAGCTCGATCTGCGCCGCCGGCGGGACGTTCATCTCCGACCGCATGGAGCGGACCGAGCTGATCAGACGCACGACCCAATCCATCTCGTCGCGCGACGCCGGATCGACGCTGTCGGCGGCGAACTCCGGCCATTCAGCCGAGATCAGCCGGTTGGCACGGGCCGGCGACAGCTGCTCCCACAACTCTTCGGTGATGAAGGGCATCAGCGGATGCAGGATGTGCAGGATCTGGTCGAGCACCCAGGCGGTGGTCGCCCGCGTTTCCGCCTTCGCCGCCTCGTCGGTGCCGGCGAGGATCGGCTTGGTGAACTCCATGTACCAGTCGCAGAAGGTGCCCCAGGTGAACTGGTAGGCGGCACCGGCGGCCTCGTTGAACTTGTAGGCGTCGATCGACTCGGCGACCTTCTTCGCCGCGTCGGCCAGCGAGCCGACGATCCAGCGGTTGACCGTCTGGGTCAGGCCGACCGGCTTGTAGCCGGCGACCGGATCGCAGCCGTTCATCTGGCAGTAGCGGGCGGCGTTCCACAGCTTGGTGGCGAAGTTACGGTAGCCCTCGACCCGGTTCACCGCCAGCTTGATGTCGCGGCCTTGGGTTGCCATCGCCGACAGGGTGAAGCGCAGCGCATCGGTGCCGTACTGGTCGATGATCTCCAGCGGGTCGATGACGTTACCCTTCGACTTCGACATCTTCTGGCCCTTCTCGTCGCGGACAAGGGCATGGATGTAGACGGTGCGGAAGGGCACGTCCTTCATGAAATGCAGGCCCATCATCATCATCCGGGCGACCCAGAAGAAGATGATGTCGAAGCCGGTCACCAGCACGTCGGTCGGATAGTAGCGGTCCAGTTCCGGCGTCTGGTCCGGCCAGCCGAGCGTCGAGAAGGGCCACAGCGCCGACGAGAACCACGTGTCGAGCACATCGGCATCGCGCGTCAGCTCGACGTCGTTGCCGTAATGCACCTTCGCGGCAGCGCGGGCCTCCTCCTCGGTCTCCTCGACGAAGAAGGTGCCGTCCGGACCGTACCAGGCCGGGATCTGATGGCCCCACCAGATCTGGCGGCTGATGCACCAGGGCTGGATGTTGTGCATCCATTCGAAATAGGTGTTCTCCCACTGCTTGGGCACGAACACCGTCTTGCCGGTCTCCACCGCCTCGATGGCGGGCTTCGCCAGGGTCGCGGCATCGACATACCACTGGTCGGTCAGCCACGGCTCGATGGCGACGCCGGAGCGGTCGCCGTGCGGGACCATGTGGGTGTGCGGCTCGATCTTCTCCAGAAGCTCAAGCGCCTCCAGCTCGGCGACGATTTTCTTGCGCGCCTCGTAGCGATCCAGCCCGCGGTAGGCCTCGGGCACATTGTCGTTCAGCCGGGCATCGCGATCCATGATGTTGATCTGCTCGAGCCCGCAGCGCTTCCCGACCTCGAAGTCGTTGAAGTCGTGGGCCGGCGTGATCTTCACCGCACCCGACCCGGTCTCCGGATCGGCATATTCGTCGCCAACGATGGGGATCAGGCGACCGACCAGCGGCAGGCGGACCATCTTGCCGATCAGGTCCTTGTAGCGCTCATCCTCCGGATGCACCGCCACGCCGGTATCGCCCAGCATGGTTTCCGGACGGGTGGTGGCAACCACGATGAAGCGCCCCTCTTCCCCGTCGATGGGGTAGCGGAAGTGCCAGAGGTTGCCCTTGATCTCCTTCTGCTCGACCTCGAGGTCGGAGATCGCGGTGTGCAGCTTCGGGTCCCAGTTGACCAGCCGCTTGTCCTTGTAGATCAGGCCCTGGCGGTGCAGTTCGACGAACACCTTGCGGACGGCGCGGCTCAGCCCCTCGTCCATGGTGAAGCGTTCGCGCGGCCAGTCGGGCGAGGCGCCCAGGCGGCGCAGCTGGCGGGTGATGGTGCCGCCCGATTCGGCCTTCCACTCCCACACCTTGTCGATGAAGGCGTCGCGGCCGAAATCATGGCGGGTCTTGCCGTCCTTCGCCAGATTGCGCTCCACCACCATCTGGGTGGCGATGCCGGCATGGTCGGTGCCGGGCTGCCACAGGGCGTCGCGGCCGCGCATGCGGTTGTAGCGGGTCAGCACGTCCTGGATGGTGAAGGTCAGCGCATGGCCCATGTGCAGGCTGCCGGTGACGTTCGGCGGCGGCATCATGATGGTGTAGGGATTGCCGTTCCCCTGCGGCTGGGCGGCAAAGGCGCCCGACTCTTCCCACAGGCGGTAGTGCTTCTCCTCGACCTCGGCGGGCCGGTACGTCTTTTCCAACATCACCACGAACTTTCGCTAGAAACGTCTTAATCGGGGCTCAAACGGGCAGGGATCGAAAAGGCGGGATCAGAATTTCTGCGACCGCCGGATCATGCGGTCGATCTCCTGCTGGACCAGCCGCTCGACCACCGTCGGCAGATTCTCGTCCAGCCATTCCTTCAACAGCGGCTTCAGCAGTTCGCGCACGACCTCTTCCACCGTGCGGATGCCGATGGGCATCGGTCCGATGGACAGGTCGTCGCCCAGCTCGCGCGCCAGATGGGTCAGGTGGTGCGAGGCATCCTCCGCCGTCCGGCGGGAGATCAGCCCGGCATCCGGATCGACCGCGCGGCGGCGCGGACGTGGCGGGGGCGGCGGCTCGTCATCCTCGAAATCGTCGAAGGCCGGCATCGGCCGCCGGGCGGCCGGACGCGGCGGCGGCATCGGTTCGGGTTCCGGCTCGTCCCAGCGCGGCGGGGGCGGAGGGGGAGGCGACGGCTCCGGAAAGGCCGGCTCCTCCGGCCAGGGGTCGGGATCGGGCTGGCCGAAGTCGGGCCGCTCGTCCGGTTCGTCCTCCACCATCTGGGTCAGTTCCAGAACGTCGTCGTCCTCCTCCACCATCGGGGGTGGCGGGGGCGGCGGCGGAGGGGGTGGCGGGGGCGGCGGCGGAGGGGGTGGTGGAGGTGGAGGCGGCGAAGGCGCCTGAGTTTCCGATTTGGCAGGCTCGCCGTCCTCGGAAATGATCCGCCGGATGGAGGCGAGGATTTCCTCCATCGAAGGTTCTTGCTGGCCCTTATCGCTCATCTTGGCAACCCGAGACGTCAACCTGCCCCAAACCTAGGGCAGGGCTGGCAAAAAAGCCATAATACAAAAACGGCCCGCTTTCGCGGGCCGCTTCGTTCATTCGGTCACCGAAGTTCCGAACCACTTGCCCCGCGTCTTGTCGTAATTCGCGGTCGGGTCGTATTTCTGGACCGGCAGGTTCAGCCTGTCCGCCGTCAACTGTCCGCTGGACGCCAGTACATTGAAGGCCGCGACCATTTCGTCGTGCTGGGCACGGACGAGGAAGACGCGGGCGTTCAGCAGTTCCTGTTCCTGGTTCAGCACGTCGAGCACGGTGCGCGAGCCGACCTGCGCCTCCTGACGGACGCCTTCCAGGGCGATCTGGGCCGCCTTGATCTGCGCCGAGTAGGACTCGATGCTGGCGCGGGCCGTTTGCAGGGCCTGCCAGGCGCTGACCGCCGATTCGGTCACCTGACGGCGGGACTCCTCGATCTGCAGGCGGGCCTGGTTGGCGGTCTGCTTGGCTTCGCGGACCAGGGCTTCCGGCTGGCCGGCCTGATAGAGCGGGATGGTCACCTGGGCGGTGACCTGCGCACTGTCGGAGCGGTTCAGGTCGATACCGGACGAACGGCCCGGATCGTAGGTGCGGGTGCCGCTGGCCGAGAGGTTCACCGACGGCAGCAGGCGGCCGTACTGCTGGTCCACCGCCTCGCGCTGCGCCGCCTCAGTGTAGGAGGCGGACAGGACGTTCGGGTTGTTGGCGCGCGCCAGCTCGACCAGTTCGTCCAGGTTCTTCGGCAGGCGGAAGGCCGGTTTCGGCGCCTTCAGCTCGCCGGGAGCGGCACCGACCAGACGCTCGTAGGTGGCGCGGGAGGCGCGCAGCGTGCCTTCGGCCGAAATCTTGGAGGCGATGGCGGCCGACAGGCGCGACTCGGACTGGCTGACGTCGGTGCGGGTGTATTCGCCGACGCGGAAGCGGTCACGGGCGGCGTCCAGCTGGCGGCGCAGCACCTGCTCGTTGTTGGTTTGCAGCTGCAGGATGGCCTGGTTCTGGACGATATCCAGATAGGCCTGGGCGGCGGCCAGCAGGACCGACTGTTCGGAGGCGATCAGGGTGGCGCGCTGCGCCTCGACCAGCCGCTCGGCGCGGCGGACGGCCGGGGCGACGGTGGCGTCGTAGATCGGCTGGGTGGCGGTGACGCCGACGCTCTTGGCGTTGGCTTCCGAGCCGGTCGAACCGCCGTCGAACTTGCTCTCGCTTGTCGAGCGGGAGATGCCGGCGGTCACGCGGGCCGTCGGACGGTAGCCGGACAGCGCCTGGGGCACGCCTTCGTCGACGGCACGCAGGCGGGCGCGCTGGGCGCCGATCGTCGGGTTGTTGGCATAGGCCTGGGCGAGGGCCTGTTCGAGGGACTGGGCCTGGGCCGTACCACCGCCGGTCACTGCTGTGCCCATCGTGGCGGTCAGGGTCAGGGCCGTCGCCAGCAGCCAGCGGCGCGCAAAACGGCTTCGCACGGTCATGTTCAGTAGACCTTCATGTTCGGGTCGATTCGGCGCGCCCAGGCATCGACACCGCCATCCAGGTTGATGGCGCGGTCGAAGCCCTTGGAACGCAGCCACATGGTGACCTGCGCGCTGCGGCCACCGTGGTGACACACGACGACGACATCGCGGTCCTTCGGCAGCTCCTCCACCCGACCGGGAAGCCCGTTCATCGGGATGTGCAGGCTGCCGTCGATGGCGCACAGCGCAAACTCCCACGGTTCGCGCACGTCGAGGACGACCGGTTCGTCGCCGGCCTTGCGGCGGCGGTCCAGTTCTTCCACCTCGATCTCAAACGGTGCGGCCATGGTTGCTCACTTTCGTGCAAGGGCGACGGCGACGGTAGCGCAGAACCGCGCAGAGGTAAACTGCACGGTTCAGTTCAAGACCAGTCCAACCGGCGAATCCGGTCAGAACACGAAGGAGGCCTTCTTTTCGAAGCCCGGCAGCGCGTGCGGCTGTGCCTCGAACAGGATGCGGCTGGACACCACGCCGGCGGTGCGCTGGAACAGCCGGACCTCGCCGACACTGCCCTTGCCCTGGACGATGGCGAGCAGACGACCGCCTTCCGCCAGCTGGCCGGTCAGCGAAGCCGGCACCTCCGGAACGGTACCTTCGACGACGATCACATCGTAAGGGGCGTTTTGGGCGTACCCCTCCGCCAGCGGACCGGTGACGGTCTTGGCGTTGGCGATCCCCTGCCCGGCCAGCGCCGCGGCCGCGGCGGCGGTCAGCTCTTCATCGCAATCCAGGCCGACGACCGACGAGGCGAGCCGCCCCAGCACCGCGGTGGAGTAACCGCCGGCGGCCCCGACGTCGAGCACGCGGTCGGTTTCCTGCACGGCAGCTGCCTGCAGCATACGGGCGAAGACCATCGGTTCCAGCAGGAAGCGGCCCTTGCCGATGGGGAGATCGTCGTCGACATAAGCGACGCCGCGCGCCGACGAAGGAACGAAGGCTTCGCGCGGAAGCTCCGACAGGACATCGACGAGACGTTGATCCGTCACCTTGTTGGGGCGGATCTGTCCCTCGACCATGAAATAGCGTGCGGCGGCGAAATCGGTCATGGCGGTCGCTTATTGATGTGTTGTGACGACACCGGCACCAAGCCGAACAGCGAACGGCTTCCTGCCATGGCGGTATATAGCCGCAAAGGCTTGGCGAACACAACGTCACGAGCGATATGCGGGCGGGCTTTGCCGAAGGTCGGGAAAACGGCCGGCGGAGTTGTCGGCAAAGAGCGGCCATGCCGGTTCGATCGACGATGTTCAAAAATCGTCACCATTCGCCTTGACCGCTCCGTTCCAGGCCGCTATACCACCGCTCCACACCGAGGGCGCACCGGAAACGGCGCGCCGGTGCCGGTCAGGATGGCGCGGTGGCAGAGTGGTGATGCAGCGGACTGCAAATCCGTGTACGTGGGTTCGATTCCCGCCCGTGCCTCCATCCTAACCCTCTGGAAACCTTAGGGTTTTCAGCCTTTAGCCCTGAAGCCTAGTTGGCGCAGGGCACCCAATTTGCTCCCATCTTGCTCCCAATTGCACCCAAGGCTTCGGCCTGCTGTGGGCGTTTGCTCCCACGGCTGATCCGTTGCCCGATGAACGCCCCCTATCTGCCTCAGCGACTCGCCGCAGTCCAGCCCCTTCCCTTCAGGCATCGCAGGGAAGCCCGTTGCGCTGTGGGAGCGGAATGGGAGCAAAGGCGCCACCAGCCTACAGTTTGGACGGCACAGTTGAAATTCAGGCGCCGCACCTCCCCCCGGTGGGGGCCGATTTACGGAATGGCGTCCCCCTCTCGGGGAACCGAAGATCAAAGGGGCCGGGGGGTGCCGGGAGTCCCTTAGAGAAATCTGGCAGGCTTCCCTACCGTGAAGGGCCGGAACAACAACCAATCAACAGCCCTAAAGCCTCATTCTTTGAAGTCGGTTTTCCAAAGGGCCGGGGGAGGGTCGGGAGTGTCTTCCGGTCCCTTGGGACTCCTACCGCCCTTCCCTGCCCCGCGGTTCAGGCATCGGCACCAAGGATGCGGTAGACGCTGGCACGGCCGATCCCGAGTCGCTTGGCAATCTCGCTGGCACCCACGCCCTGCGCCTTCAGAGCCATTACGTCTTCCGCCTTGGCCTGTGCCGTGGGCTTCCTGCCCTTGTATTTCCCGTCAGCCTTGGCCTTGGCGATACCCTCCCGCTGGCGTTCAAGCATGATCTCCCGCTCAAATTCAGCTACGCCACCAAGCATGGTCAGCATCAGCTTGCCGGTGGGGGTGCTGGTGTCGATGCCCATGTTCAGGATGCGCAGGGATGCGCCCTTGGCCTTCAGGGCGTCGAGGATCGTCATCAGGTGGGCGACGGAGCGGGCCAAGCGGTCGAGCTTCGTCACCACCAGGGCATCCCCTTCCCGGATGAAGTCGAGGGCAATGGCAAGCTGTTCCCGGTTCGCCACGTCCACAGAGGATACCTGTTCCTGAAACAGCCTCTCGCACCCTGCCGCCTGAAGGTCACGGGCCTGTGCCTCAATGCCGGCCTTCTGATCAAGGGTGCTGGTGCGAGCGTAGCCGATCAGCATGGTCTGTTCCGTCCCAAGCGTCTCAATGAACCCTCAGACGTTATCGCCCTGATGTCCCAAAATGGCAAGCGGGATTTCATTGGGATGGCTTGGGCGTGGGCGTGAGACGACTCGCTAGGGCACGGTCTATTGGGACGGAGCGGGCCAGTGGGTGCAACTGTCCAGCTTGTGCTTTGGGTGCGCCGGTTGTATGATTTGCATTGCCTCTCAGGATCGGATGCCGGTCGCTGTAGAGGGGGAGTAGTTGATGACGTCAACGGCGAATTTCGCCAGCGACACGAGCCTGATTATCCACAGCGTGGCTTTCAGCAGCTTGCGGCTCATCTTCCGACCTCCATCGTTAGGTTAGCACATGTAGTTTTTCGCGTTAGGTAGCGATGCTCCGGTAAAGCTGCCGAATATAGTGGACCCCAAAACAGTCCAAGCGGCGTGGCTAATTGGCATTGATAGAGGGGGCCGAAGTCTTCCGGGGGAGCGGATTATTGGGTAGACGCGACAGAACCCAGGCTATGCCACGTTCCCCCGGACTTGCTACTTTGCTCTTGGCCTGATGCCATATGAGTGATCCTGTCTGGTATCGGAAGAAGCGGTACGCGCACTTTGATGTTCCGTTATCTGCGGACCACGCTACCGCTTACGTCTCCAATCCAGAGCGAGTTGCAAAGCGGAGTTTCTATCCGTTTCTTGCCTTCGACATTAAAGTAAGGCGGTACAAATCAAAGAAGGGTGTCGCAGAAATCAAGAGCAAGAAAAGGCCGATCCGCATGGCATCCCATGTTGATGGTTATATTTTTTCCTATTACGCTTGGATGTTATCTAAGCGTTACGAAAGTTTTATTGAAGACACGCCTCTTCAGAATTGCGTTCTTGCTTACAGAAGCGGGATCGGCTCAAACATCACATTCGCAAAGGATGCGTTTTCGGAGGTAGATAGACGCGGAGCTTGTGTGGCCATTGCTATGGATTTGGAGAAGTTTTTTGACTCTCTTGATCACGAGCACCTAAAACGGCAATGGTGTCAGGTTATAGGGATGGACCGACTTCCGCCTGATCACTATGCTGTGTTCAAAGCAATGACCCGATATGCCCGTGTGGATCGGGAGGCAGCATACGCCGCGTTAGGTATCAAAGATGTGCCTCCAAAGCCGCTATGCACTCCATCGGAATTCCGTACAAAGATCAGAGCGGGCAGACTCATTCAGGTGAACGCGGATGATTTCGGAATTCCGCAAGGTTCTCCGATGTCGTCCGTTCTTTCCAATATCTACATGATACCGTTCGATCAAGAGATGGTTGCACTGGCCCACGGCTTACATGGATATTACAGGCGATATTGCGATGACATTCTGTGGATCATAGAAGATGGGGATCAAGATACGGTACAAAGAGCCGTCGAAATTGCGCTCACACGAATTGGGAGCAAAATCGCAGTCAACCAAGAAAAAACTATTATATCGCGTTTCGATTTTAAGGGACTGAGCGCAGGGGAAAAGCCTCTCCAGTACCTGGGATTTACCTATGACGGTTACAAACGTCTTATACGATCCCAAACGCTGTCGAAGTTCTGGCGGAAGGTAGTTTATGGCGTTCGCGCCGCAAAAGGCAGGGCCAATAAGTCAGCCAAAGCCGGTGCGAGTGGGGATGTTTTCAAGAGGAAGCTATACCGGCGGTTTACACATCTCGGCAGAAACAACTTTATTTCATACGCAAAGCGATCTTTTAAAACCATGGAAGATGAAGCGATACGCTCGCAGGTCAAAGACCACTGGCAACGGATACAGGAAGAACTAGGCAAGCCACTAAAATAGGGAGGAACCCGAAGGCCCTTCCCTATGTCATCCTCTGTCCGTCTGCTGTTCAAGGTGTAGGTAGGCCATAACCGTTTCCCGGCTAATGCGGGCCTTGGGCTTCTCACGGTCGATGTACAAGCGGCGGCTAATGCCCGATGCATCGGCTGTGGATGCCTGGGTCATGCCAAGCCGCACACGCCACGCCTTCAGGTCTTCGGGTATCCATTCGGGAACCTCTAGGCTGCCTGCTATTAGACGTTTACTCTCCAATACGTTGCCAAAATTGGAAGGAGGTCTTTCGCAATTTGCCTCCGACCTCGACAATGCCGAGTTCGTCCAGAGCCTCACTGAAAGCCGGATGTTCCCGCACATCTTTATTGAAGTTCTCGGGCTTCATGCTAATTGCTTGCGCAACCTGCTTGAACCGCACCTTAGTGCCTGCCTGAACGTTCTTATCCATTTCCGACAGGTAGACAATCGCCTTTGCGACATAGCCGGTCAACTTCAGTCCCTCAGGTCGCCATGGCCTCACCATCGCACCTGGGAACGCTTCCGCAAGCGCCCCTTGGAAGTTATGGCGGCTGTTGCCGATAATGAAGGCGTTGGTGGGCGGGCAACCATCACCCTCACAGCGACGCACAGAGGACCGGCAGAGGGCCTGTAGAATATGGTGCATCGTTTCCCCCATCTTCACCCGCGCCAGCGCCTCAACACTTACACAGGCGTCGGATGCCCGCTGGTCGGCAACGGAGCGCTTCAGGGCCTCATACTGTGCGGTGCCGTAGAACAGCGTTCCGGCAAGGATCACGTTCGGTCGATCCACATAGGCGTTGGTTGCCATGTGGTTGCCCCACGTCAGGAAGGCGACATCCACGTCGGCTCCCTGTAGATGCTGGCGGGTCAGTCGCTCGTAATCTCCACCGGTTAGGTGGGGCTTGTGGACGATGACCAACCAAGGTTCCTGCGGCTTTGTCAGAACCATTCGGGCGACCTCATTGCACAGTTCGTCCCCATGCAGGGCGAAGGAGGATTTGCCGCCCCCTTTGTCCCAGAGATGGACGGTGAGGTTGTCGTACCGCTTCACAGCCGATTGGAGCCTCACCAGTAGGCCGCGGGCTTCCAAGTCGTCATAGGTGGCGCGGACACGCCCCGACGCATCCAGAATGAGCATGGGGGCCATATCGGGCGGAAGGCTGTCCCGGTAATCCACCAAGGACCATCCGTCCCGGTTGCCACATCGGACGCTGACTGTTCGCCCCGACAGGTGCCACAGATCGGCCGCCGCATCCTTCAGCCTTGTGGGCGCCCTCCGCCCCATTGCCCGAATCAACTTTGGAAGACCGATGCCGAACTCTGCCGCGAAGGAGGGAACGGCATAGGTGCTATTGTCGGGTAGCCCCTCGACCTCATTCACCATCGCCATGATCCGGGCGCGTAGGTCTGGGTTGACGGTAGACAGGGTTTCCAGCAGGCCGGCAACGGTGTTGGTGTTCAGCACCACGGCACGGGCGGGAAGGAACGATTCATCCCACACCCGAACCGCCCTTGGTCTGCCTTGATAGGAGAAAGCAACCGCATCGGACAGCCGACGGCCCCGCATCCGCTCCAAACGCTGGTGGGTCGTTACCAGCACCTGCGCCTCTTGGGGCACCGGATGAGCAAGAGCGTTCAAGGTGGGGTCGCTGGTCATGACGGCAACGGCGGTAGGTGGCAGAACCCCGAAAGCGTTCATGCCCTGTAGGAAACTGCGGACCTCTTCCAGCCGACCAAGGCAGATCAGCACCCCGACGCCAGCATGGGCAGGGGAACGGACAAGGTTGCGGACAAAGGCGTAGAGGGCCTGGGTCTTGCCTACGCCTGGGTCCAGGGATGACAGGTAGAGGGACGGACGGGCTGTGCCGTTTGCCATCGCCTCCATGGCCTTGGCCTGATCGGACAGAGCTTCCCACATAGCGGGGCTAGGGCTATGGCCCACCGAAGTGAAATACTCCTTCAAACAATCAATCGTGATAGTAGAAAGCGAACCACATTCATGTTCCATAGGGCATAGTAGTGCATTGTCCGCAGCCGCATCGGCCGGGAGAGCGGTAGGTTCCATAGTTTTCCTGTTAAGGTTGGTTGGTGATATTAAAGGGGTAGGCTCTCTCTTTATCTAATAGAGATATCCCCCTTGTTTTCTTAATGGCGCTTCAGAACACCTTCACTGTATCCGCCGCATCAATTACCAGACGCCTTTGATCCGAAGCTCTGTAAGGATGCGGAGAAGGTCTTCTTTGGTAGTATTGAAAAATTTTTCCTCTAATTCACGAAAGACGTCCGCTCTTCTTTGGTATGCAGAAGCTTCAGCCTTCAGGCGCTCTTCGAACGTCTGTTCTGCCTTCTCGACATTTATAAGCTGGCTGCCAGGGCACAGTGCATTCGCTCGATTGACCGTAGCCTCAGCCGTCATTCCGTACGCTTCGGCCGCCCTGGTCAGCTTGTTCGCAGCCACATCCCGTTCATGTTCCGCCCCCCGCTCGGCAAGAGCATGGATGCGCAGGACGTGTTCAGCGTCACGCTGGGTGAACTCGGGTGCAGGCTCCTTAGGACGCTTGGTCGCGAACGTCTGAAGGAAGGCGTCAATACCGCCATCAAAAGTGCGGAGGTCCGCATCTTCGGACAGCTTAGCGACGCGCATATAGGCAGCAGCTTGGCGATAGCTGCACCGGCAGTTCGCCTGCACCCAGTCCTTGAACGTCCCGTGCTGGCATTGGTCCTTGGCCTTCAACAGCGCCTCGCCAGCCCGCTTCGCCTCCAAGAGCATTCCCTTGGCGTGGTGTTGGGTCTGGGCGTGGGCGTCATTCACTTCGCGGGCCAGGAATGACAGGTTTACGATGATAGTCGGCAGCATCTTTCGATCCCTCAGAGTGTGTGGTTCTCTAAGGGTGGGGGGATTAATTTGGTTGGTGGCCGAAACGGCTAGAAGCGTTCCGACTAATGGTAGTCAGGAAGATTATTGGACGCTATATGTTGCGCTCTGATGCTAAATAAGAGGCTTCAAACCTCAGGCCCTCTCAGTCACGCCAGCGCCACCAAGGCCGCATTGTCCGCAGCAAGCCGCAGGGCTTCCGCGAAGGTCTGAGGAACCCGGAAGGTCGGGGCAGCCGGCACCCGATCACCGCGGCGATACGCGGCGAACACCCGGACCAGGGTAGCCCGAACCTCCTTGGCCTTTTCCGTCCGGGAGAACATGGCGACTAGAAGGGCCTGTTCCTCGTTCAGATAGAAGGCGGTCGAGGGGCGGCCACCAGTTTGGAGGCGTTCACTCCAAAGGGGTCCAAAGCCTTCAAGCTCGCCACGCTTGCCGGAACGTTACGTTCAACGAACGCGACATGCTCTATGCGTTTAAACTCGGTCATGCTTGCTAGGATTTGTGTTCGACCCGCACAAACCTCCGAAACCTGCAAGCGCAGGCAGGCTTGCCGGCATTTTCCGTACGGCACGGAATATTCCCAAATCCTTGAAGCGCGGAACGGTGCGGCGCTATCAGGTCTCGGATATCCACGAGGAGGTAGGGTTTGCTTTCACGGTAAGCAAATTGCCGGAGCGTTCAATCTCGACCTTGCTCGGTGCAACCGTACTCAGGCTGCCCGGTAGCGTGGTCAGGAACGTGGCTTGCCGCTTGTTCAGATAGTAGGCGGTAGCCGGGCGCCCCCGGTTTTTACCGTGGCAGTAACAAGAGGGTTGGGGACCGCGGGCGCCTCCCGCAAACCTCCGAAACTCTCAAGCGCGGCCACGCTTGCCGGAAATTGATTTCTTCTCAATCAAAATACCAAAGCCATCAATCTCGGATACGTATCCCGGTACAAATGACACCTCTCGTCTGGCGCAGACTCCACTGCGATTACTAGTAATCCACTCTGTCTATTAAATCCGGCCCCTTCCAAGAACCCAGATATGCCGATCCATATTCCAACAATAAATTTGGATCATCATTATATATTTCGATAATCGCTTTGGCGTGATCTTGAATACTCTCCAACTGAGCCGCCGCCCATTTCCAATCGACATCTATCAAAATTCCAAACTTATCCACAACATTTCTCAATCTCTCTGATGTCGGGGGGTGAGTATCGATGTCTGCCAATGTGGCATCAAGCGCCTCTTCTATGCGCTCGAAGAACTCTAGGTATAGGAAAAAGAGAATGGCGGCAGTCGATATTAATTTTCGGGAATCTTCACCCTCAATCTCTTCTATTGCACCTATATCTGCCTCATACTCCTCATGCCAACTGCGCTTATAACTCTGCCATTCATGCCCCTTCCCTTCCCCTGGATCATTTCTGATCGGCCGCGTCATACGTAGGCCAAGACCTTTGTGCCCGAAGCGATGATGCGAAAACTCATGACCGATGACAAACTTCATCTGCCATTCGGTCATATGACGCAAAAACGCGTCTATATCATTAGGAACAATGCCGCGTGGATCTAAATCAAAGTCCAGAGCCTCTGTCATGATCATCGTTCTTGCGGCAACAATCATTGCATGACCTTGAACGTCATCAGGAACCGACGGAAGCCCATAAAGCTCTCCAAATGCCAGGTTCATGAAGTACAATGCATACCGAAGCACTTCGGAAACGACAATCACCCGACCGCAAGCGGTTTCAATGCACATTGCTTCGCGGCTATTTGTCAAAACATACCTATGAGGAATACATTCGGCAATCATGCGCCCTATATCCGTCATCTCGGCAAGATAATTGTCGAAGTCTTGTTGAAATACCGGCTCAAGGTAGTTTTCTGTGCCCATCGCAGCGGCTCGGGCGCGGGCCACTCGATATAGTCGGGTATGATCGAGCAACGGGTCAGCCTGAATACGAAGCAGGCAATCTTCCAGAGTTGCAGGATTCATTAAGCGATCTGCTATCGTTGGATCGGAAGTATCCAAAAGCATATAGAATAGTCGACCGATATCTTCTGGATTCATCCGATCCCCCGTCAATCTACCGATCACTTATACTTTACAAGCGTCCCGTTTTAACTGGTCTACGTGGGCGGAAGCCCATAACTATAACGCAATGACCGATACATCTGAATACGCCAGCATGGCTACTTGGGTGAGGTGGTTGCGAGCGAGAGCGTTACCAATTGACAAACAATACCATCGGTCTGGCTCAGTTCACTAGCAGCGTCTTCAGCGTGATAGGTCAGCTACCAGGGGGTAAGGCGGAGGCGGAGGCGGAGGCGGAGGCGGAGGCGGAGGCGGAGGCGGAGAACCAACATCAACCGCACCGTGCGTCAAGGAGGGCGCTAAGAGCTTCTGTAAGCGTTGCGAAGGGCAGCAGCAAGCAAGGGAGGGGACAACGCCCCTCACCCGCTGTCAACCTAGCTTAGATGCAAGTTCAGAGGCGTCTGGATTATAATAACGCTTCAACACCTGAATGCTACGATGCCCGGTCACAGCCGACAATTCAAGCACATTGGAAAGCCGCTTGCTTAGGTCAGTAGCTGCGATATGGCGAAGATCGTGGAACGTAATGTGTGGGAAGCTAGGGTTTCTTTTGCGGATTGCCCTAATGACCTTCTGGTAAGAGCGAACAACGGTGCCGGGGCGCATCACGTCGGGGAACAGAGGGCCAGTGGTCGGCCTGCCTTGCTCAACCCACCATTCCCGCAGAACCTTCACAGCCTCCGTGGAAAGGGGAACGTCCCGGTTATCGCCGTTCTTTGTGTCCGTCAGGTGAATTACGTTTGCCTTATTCCAACATTCCCAACGGGCAATCTGCCAAAGCTCCCCCTGTCGCATTGCCGTTAGCGCCGCAAGACGGGCGATATAATACAGGTAGGGTTTGCGGATTGGGTTGCGAAGCTCCTTCCACAGTTCCTCACGCTGGATCGTCGTAAGACGGACATCGCGCCCTTTCCGGTTCTTCGGAAGTTTCACACCGCGGACAGGGTTCTGAAGATCGGGCATCGCCCATTCGCTACGGGCGTGTTGGTAGATAGCGGACAGGATTGCCAGCTTATTGCGGATCGTTGAAGGGGAAATCGGAAGCCCTCTACAGCCCTTCCGCTGTTCTTCGGCCTGTCGCCATTCCACAAGCTCCACTGTGGTTATATCCGCCATTCGCTTATCGGCCAGGGAAAGGGCCAGCCAAGAGCCGATCCGCCCCTTTTCCTGTTCGTGGCCTTTCTTCTTTGGACTCTCTTCGGTGAGATAGCGGGTAAGGGCCTCCCTGAGCGTCAGGGGATAGCCTGTGGCGTTGGACGGTAGGTCTACTGCCGCTTTGGGTTCGGGCACATCCTGAAGCGTCCTACAGGGCGTCACAGACTCGCGCTTGCGTCCCCTGCCCCTCCCCACGACTCCAAGGGCGGCTTCCTGTTCCTCACCCCACTTCCGGGCTTCCTCGACGGCTTCCAGGGGGAAAGTCCGTTGGGCCTCGACCTTGCCTCGGACCCTCACGACCACCCGCAGGCTGCGCCCCCGTTTCTCGACGTAAGCCATTTTGCTCCCATCTTGCTCCCAGGGAACAAGGGGGCTGTTGGGTGGCTTAGACCATTGATTTCCTTAGGAAAATGCGGTGGCAGAGTGGTGATGCAGCGGACTGCAAATCCGTGTACGTGGGTTCGATTCCCGCCCGTGCCTCCATACCTGACAGCAGTATAGATGATGGTCAATTAGACTGAACGCAGCCCCGCCCCCAGCGGGGCTTTTTGCGTTTGGACCTTGTTTTCATTCGCAGAATGCCCTTCGCCCGCCGTCGAAAGAAAATTCATTTTTCTGTCGGAATTGGCTTGGCAGGGCCGAATGGTTCGGCTATACACCCGCCACGCCAACAACGGCGGCGGCCGAAAGGTCAGTCACCGATCCCGGTTAGCTCAGTTGGTAGAGCAGCGGACTGTTAATCCGCTTGTCGCTGGTTCGAGTCCAGCACCGGGAGCCAGATCGAAAAGGCCGGATGCCGAATGCATCCGGCCTTTTTGTCTTTCTGCACTCTTGCCGCTTGACTGTGGCGCTTAAGTAACCGAATTCGGTTTAAAGCAGTTGGGCTAGGACTGACGGTGGCCCACCACGGCATGAACTAGTCCCAAAAGACGAGCCTGCCTTGCCGGAAGCGAAATGCCGCGCATGTCTGCGCGGGGTTAGACTTGATAATAATCCGGGCCGAGCCTTGGGCCGGGCGTCTCCAGCCGATGGAGGACCGCCGTGCTTCTGCCATTCCAATCCGAACATTTCCGCACCGCACCGCCAGTCGGCAGCACAGGCAACCGCTCGCCCGAATCCGACGAACGTCCGGTCCGGACGGTCGACTGCGTCACGGCAATGCTGCTGTTCCTGGCGGCCGTGCTGGTCGCCCTGCTGGCTTTCAGCGCCGATTGGACCGGACCTGTCGCCGACCGCAGTCCGCAGGCCTACGAGAACACCCCGGTTCTGGTGATCCCGCCCAACCCGCGCTGACCGGTCGGGAGCAAGGCACCGGTCGTTGAGGCGCCCTACTCCACCAGATCGTCATAGATGCTGTCGTCGGAGTCCGATGGGTCGCCGCCCACCGCGGCGACCGCCACCCGCTTCCATTCCCCACACCAGTCGGTGGATAGGGTAATTGGGAAATCGCCTTCCGGGCTTCGCGGGGTCACCACCGGCGGATAGCGCCGGCAGGTTCCCTTCGGCCCGCGCTGGCGGAGCCCCTGCCCCTCCCAGAAGCGGCAGGTGTAGCAGGTGTCGAGTCGCTTCATCGCGGACCGCTCTCCTTAATGATGGCCGGCGTTATATCGGTCGGCCACGCGGACCCGCTTCCCCCTCCATCAGCCGGTGGAGGGCGGCTTGGCAGGCCGCATCGTGTCTGCGCATCTGGCGTAGTACGACTTGATGTCCGCGTCCAGAACGCTGCGGCGGCGTCCCTCCTCGGACCCTTCCGGTGCGTCGCTCAGGCGCTGGAACTCCTGGACGGCCTGTTCCAACTCCTGTTCGCTTTCGATGGGCATGCTGTCACCTTTCCCCTTTGATTGCGGGACCCGGACAGGACAACAGCGGCCGACGGCGGTATGTTTCCATCACCATGGTCGCGCTTGTGGTGGACGACCGCGCGATGACGGCTTGATGAGCCGCGACTCGAACGCAATGTCATGCTTGTGTCACCCGAGTCGCGACGGACAGGGCCGCGCGTCGCCGGGGGTGCCCTTGGCCCTGCCTTGCGCGGGAGTGCGGCGTCATGCGGGTCGTCTCAACACCGGTTATGCCGCGTCTGGCGGCGGCCGTCCTTTTCCTGATCGGGCTGCAATTGGTCGTCCCCGGCGTTGTCCCGGCCAAAGCGGCGGAGTCTGCGCAGCTCGACCCGGAGCGTGTCGTCCGTTCCGTCGTCGGCATCACCGCGACCGTGCCGGCGGACAGCCAGAGCGCCCGCACGCTGGGCACCGACCGCGAGGGCAGCGGGGTCGTCATCGACGGTTCCGGCCTGATCCTGACCATCGGCTATACGGTGATGGAGGCGTCGCAGATCCAGGTCATCGCCGCGGACGGACGCAGCTATCCCGCCAACATGGTGGCCTACGACCCCGTCAGCGGCTTCGGGCTGCTGCGGGCGGAGATGGGATTTTCAGCCCCCTGGCTGCGGCTGGCCGGTACAGGCGCCGTGAAGGAAGGCGATACCCTGCTGGCGCTCAGCGGCGGCGGCAATCGCGGAGCCACCGCCGTGAAGGTGGTCGGCAAGCGGGAGTTCGCCGGCTATTGGGAATATCTGCTGGACGAGGCGCTGTTCACCTTCCCGCCGATCCGCGCCTTCAATGGCGCCGCCCTGGTCAACCGCGAGGGCCGGCTGGTCGGGATCGGATCGCTGCTGGTGGCGGAGGCGGTGGAGGGGCGCGGCCTGCCCGGCAACATGTTCGTCCCCGTTTCGGCGCTTGAGCCGATTTTGGCCGACCTTCTGGCTTACGGGCGACGGCAGGAACCCGCCCGTCCCTGGCTGGGCGTCACCCTGCGCGAAGAGATGGGGCGGCTGCTGGTGGAAAAGGTGTCGCCACGCAGCCCAGCCGAGTCGGCCGGCCTGCGCCCCGGCGATTGGATCGTCGGCGTCGGCGGGCAGCGCTTCAATGGACTGGCGGATTTCTACCGCAAGCTCTGGGGGCTGGGACCGGCCGGCATCGTCGTTCCGCTCGAGGTGATGCGCGGTTCCACCTTGACCCCGGTTCCCGTGACCTCGGCCGACCGCGTGCGGTTCCTAAGGCTGAACCCGACGCTGTGATGCCTGCCCCAATAGCGGGTTACCTTCCCGGGCGCTTGTGGACGGCGTGCCGGCATAGCACCCTGTGGGAAACAGCCATCCATGGACCCGCGCCGATCATGAACCATCCCGACATCGAGATTCTCGACAAGAAGACCCCCTACAAGGGCTTTCTGACCATCGACGTCTACCGCCTGCGCCACAAGAAGTTCGACGGCACATGGACCGAGGTGCTGCCGCCGCGCGAGGTGTGCGACCGTGGGGCCGCGGTGGGCGTCCTGCTTTACGATCCCGATCTCGACACCGTGGTGATGATCGAGCAGTTCCGCGTCGGCTCCGCGGCAGCCGGCGGCCCGGCCTGGATGACCGAGATCGTCGCCGGCATGGTCGGCGAAGGCGAGAGCCCGGAGGAGGTTGCGCGCCGCGAATCGATGGAGGAGGCCGGCTGCGCCATCCAGGAGATCGAGCAGATCTGCGATTATTACGTCAGCCCGGGCGCCTTCACCGAGGTCGTCACCGTCTTTTGCGGCCGGGTCGACAGCCGCAACCTCGCCGCGACCGGCGGCCTGGAGGAGGAACATGAGGACATCCGCATCATGGCCCTGCCCGCCGACGAGGCGATCGGCATGATGGACGAGAACCGCCTGCGCAACTCCGTCGCCATCATCGCCATCGGCTGGCTGGCCCGCCACCGCGAGTCCCTGCGCAAGCGCTGGCTGGGTCAGGGGTAAGGTGCGGGGGGTTCTCGGCTCCCAGGCTCCACCGCTTATTTCACGCTCGATTCGCGTTCAATGCAGCATTTCACACTCCCTGCCTTGAAACCGCAGCCCTGCGCCCTGATAGTATCGGCAGCAATCCACATCCGACTTTGGGAGTACCCGCCTTGGACATCCGCAACGGCTTCATCGGCGCCATCGGCAACACGCCGCTGATTCGCCTGGAAGGGCCATCGAAGGCGACGGGTTGCGAAATCCTGGGCAAGGCGGAGTTCCTGAACCCCGGCGGGTCGGTGAAGGATCGTGCCGCTCTCGCCATCGTCCGCGACGCGGAAGAGCGCGGGCTGCTGCGCCCCGGCGGCACCATCGTCGAGGGCACGGCGGGCAACACCGGCATCGGGCTGGCTCTGGTCGGCAATGCTCTCGGCTATCGCACCGTTATCGTGATGCCGGAAACGCAGAGCCAGGAAAAGAAGGACATGCTGCGCCTGATCGGCGCCGACCTGCGGCTGGTCCCGGCAGTCCCCTATTCCAACCCGGACAATTACGTCCGCTATTCCGGCCGTCTGGCCGAGGAACTGGCGAAGACCGAGCCGAACGGCGTCGTCTGGGCCAACCAGTTCGACAACACCGCCAACCGCGACGGCCACCGCACCACCACCGGGCCGGAAATCTGGGACCAGACCGGCGGCAAGCTCGACGCCTTCACCTGTGCGGTGGGCAGCGGCGGCACGCTGGCCGGCATCGCGCTGGCCCTGAAGGAGCGGAATCCGAACATCCGCATCACGCTGGCCGACCCGATGGGCGCCGCCCTTTTCAGCTACTACACCAGCGGTGAGCTGAAGTCGGAAGGCAGTTCCATCACCGAAGGCATCGGCCAGGGCCGCATCACCGCCAACCTGGAAGACGCGCCAATCGACGACGCCGTGCAGATTCCCGATGAAGAGGCGCTGCCGATCGTCTTCGACCTGATCAAGACCCAGGGTCTGGTGCTGGGCGGCTCGTCGGGCATCAACATCGCCGCCGCCATGCGGGTGGCGCGCGACCTCGGCCCCGGCCACACGGTGGTGACCATCCTGTGCGACGGGGGTCAGCGTTACCAATCGAAGCTCTTCAATCCTGACTTCCTCCGTGAGAAGAATCTTCCTGTGCCAGACTGGCTGGCCTGACTCTGTTCGAGGGGGATATGGACGCGCTTTTCCGTGAGGACGCCTACGCCCGCAACTGCGTCGCCACCGTTACGACGGTGGACGAGCGTGGCATCCGGCTCGACCGCACCGTCTTCTATCCGACCGGCGGCGGCCAGCCGGGCGATACCGGCGTCCTGCGCTTCGACGGTTTCGAAGTCCGCATCAAGGACACGGTGAAGGGCGACGGCGGCCCCGACGACGTCATCCATGTGCCGGAAGACGGACAGGAGCTGCCCAGCCCCGGCACCGCGGTGGAGGCGGAGATCGATTGGAACCGCCGCCATCGCCACATGCGCATGCACACCGCGCTGCATTTGCTGTGCGCGGTGGTGCCGGGATCGGTCACCGGCGGGCAGATCGGCGCGGACAAGAGCCGGCTGGACTTCAACGTCCCCGCCGAATCGCTGGACAAGGACTCCATCACCGAGGCGGTGAACCGGCTGATCGCTGCCGACACTCCCGTCGGCACCCGCTGGATCACCGACGACGAGATGGCGACGCAGCCGGAACTGGTGCGCACCATGTCGGTGAAGCCGCCGACCGGCAGTGGCCGGGTGCGTCTGCTGGATGTGGAGGGCGTCGATTTGCAGCCCTGCGGCGGCACCCATGTCGCCCGCACCGGCGAGATCGGCGGAATCGAGGTGACGAAGATCGAAAACAAGGGCAAGCAGAACCGGCGCGTCGTCATCGCGCTGGAGGACTGAAGCCGTTTCGCCGATCCGTTGCCCGACAGCCCCCATCTTCTAAGGACGCGCAGCATGAGCGACAGCATTGTTGAAGCGCTGACCGGCCCCGTCGTTTCCACCGACTGGCTGGCCCGCAATCTCGGCCGGACGGGGCTGAAAATCCTCGACGGGTCCTGGCACATGCCGGCGCTGAAGCGCGATATCCGGGCGGAGTTCGCGGCGTCCCACATCCCCGGCGCTCGCCTGTGCGACGTCGACGAGGTGGCGGCGCCGAACACCGCCCCCCTGCCCCACATGATCCCGGACGAGGAGACCTTCGCCGCGAAGATCGGCGCGCTGGGCATCGGCGACGGCGACACCGTCGTCGTTTATGACAGCGCCGGCATGGCGACCGCGGCGGCGCGTGTCTGGTGGCTGTTCCGCCTGTTCGGTTTCGACCGGGTGGCGGTTCTGGACGGCGGCCTGCCGAAATGGCTGGCGGAAGAACACCTGACCGAATCGGACGACGCCGCCCCGGTCCAGCCGGCGGTCTTCACGGCACGCAAGCGGCCGGACCTGATTCGCAGCGCCGATCAGCTGCTCGCCAACATCGACGGGCAGGCCGATCAGGTCACCGACGCGCGTGCCCAGCCACGATTCGAAGGTGCGGTGGCGGAGCCCTGGCCCGGCCGGCGCAGCGGCCGCATTCCCGGCAGCTTCAACCTGCCCCACACCGACCTGATCGACGCCGACAGCAAGACCCTGCTGCCGCCGGATGTCATCGTGCAGAGGGCGCGTGCGGCGGGGCTGGACCTCGACCGTCCGGTGGTCGCCTCCTGCGGCAGCGGCATCACCGCCTGCGTCATCGCGCTGGGCCTCGCCACCGCCGGCAAACCGGACGTGGCGATCTATGACGGCTCCTGGGCCGAATGGGGCCTGCGGGAGGATCTGCCGCTGGAGACGGGGCCGCGGCAGCCGTGAGCGAGTCCGTCACTGTCAGATCCTGCGCAGCGGAGGATCGCGACGCCGTCGTCGCGCTGTGGACGGCCTGCGGGCTCGTGGTGCCATGGAACGACCCGGCGTCCGACTTCGCGCTGGCACTGTCGAAGAGCAGTTCGACGGTGCTGGCCGCCATCGGGGACGGGCGGATCGCCGCCACCGCCATGGCCGGACAGGACGGACATCGCGGCTGGATCTATTACGTGGCCGTCGATCCGGCCTTGCAAGGCCGGGGCCTCGGCCGCCGGATGGTGGCGGAGGCTGAAAGCTGGCTGGCCGCAGCCGGCATGCCCAAGGTCCAGCTGCTCGTCCGCGAGACCAACCAACGGGTGCTGGCCTTCTATGAGAGGTTGGGCTATGCCAGATCGCCCGTTACGATGATGCAGAAATGGCTGACCAACCCTTCTCTCTGACCCGCCCCGCCGTGCCTGCCGCCAGCCGGCCGGGCCATCTGCCGGTAATCGTCACCTATCTGGAGATGACGGCGCCGCCGGCCCATGCGCCGGTGCGCCAGCCGGCCGGCAACCTCACGCTGTTGCGGTCCAATCCGCCGAGTTGGTCCTTCTACCGCCATCTCTACGACACTGTGGGCGAGCCCTGGCTGTGGCACGAACGCCGCCGCATGCCGCGCAAGGAGCTGGAGCGCTCGATCCGCGACCCGCGGGTAGAGGTGTGGGTGCTGTATGTCGACGGCACGCCCGCCGGTTACGGCGAGCTGGACCGGCGGACACAGGAAACCGACCTCGCCTATTTCGGCCTGATGCCCGACTTCATCGGCCACAAGCTGGGCCCCTGGCTGCTCGACACCATCATCCGCAAGGCCTGGGACGGCGGTGCGTCGAAGCTGGTCGTCAACACCTGCACCTTCGACCATCCCAAGGCCCTGCCGCTTTACCAGAGCATGGGCTTCGTCCCCACCCGCCATGTCGCCCGCGAGGTTCGCGACCCGCGGCTGGACGGTGTGCTGCCGCGCAGCTCGGGGGATCACATTCCGCTGGCGGGGTGAGGCTGGGGAAGCCTGCCCACCTCCCCCCTTGACCACCCCGACCACCGCGCCCCATCTACCGCGGAACGCCGGAACCCTGTTGCGGACCGGCGCGTTCCTTCAGACAGGCGGAAGCTCCGCCATGACGAGCGTGAGGTGGGGCCTTGATGGGTTGGATCATTCGGACGCTGGTGTTGTGCTTCATCGTCGGCTTCGTGCTGTCGTTCCTGCGCATCGATCCGGCCAGCATCCTGACGAACAGCTGGCAGACGGTGCAGGACATCGCGGCACTGGTCATCGAAGCCGGGAGTTGGGCCCTGCCCTACATCCTGATCGGTGCGGTCGTGGTGGTGCCGCTGTCGCTGATCGGGTTGGTCATGCGCTGGAACCGCTCGCGTCCGCCCTCCTGAATCCGGACAAAAAAACAGGAGGCACCGGAACCGGGGCCTCCTGTGAAACAGGGAGGGTTAGAGACAGTCATAGGTCTACGCCCGATCACCCCTTCCTGCGTTGATGCATGTCAACGGACCGGCATTTTCCCCGACCTTTGCCGAAACTTCCGGCCGAAAAAAGAAAAAGCCGGAGCCATCCATGCGGATGCTCCGGCTCAGTGATACAGGGAGGTTTAGAGACGAGACGGAAATTATGCCGAAACGCATAGACCGTTCGTTGATCTGGATCAAAAGCGCTCAAATTTCCGGCAAGGCACGCGCATCGTCCCGCCGCTGTTCTCAGCCGAGAATCTCCGCCAGTGCCACCACCAGCGCCTTGTTCTCCTCTTCGCGGCCGATGGTGATGCGCAGGCAGTCCGACAGACCATATTCGGTCACCGCCTTCACCAGGATGCCGCGGTGGGCGAGATGGTCGATGACCGCCTGGGTGCCCAGCGACGGATCGGTCGGCACGCGCGCCAGCACGAAGTTGCAGACGCTTGGATAGACCCGCAGCCCGACCCGTTCCAGTTCTCGGGACAGCCAGGGCAGCCATTGCGCATTGTGGGCGAAGGTCGCCTCTTCATGCTCGGCGTCGCTCAGCGCGGCGGCGGCGGTCAGTTGGGCGGGCAGCGAGACGTTGAAGGTGCCGCGGATGGCGTTCACCGCCTCGATCACCGTCGCCGGACCGTAGCCCCAGCCGACCCGCAAGCCGGCCAAGCCATGCATCTTGGAGAAGGTGCGGATCAGCATGACGTTGTCGGAATTCTCGACGATCTCCGTCCCGTCGCTGTAATCCGGCAGGCGGCAGTAATCGGCATAGGCCGAATCCAGAACCAGCAGCGTGTGCGGCGGCAGTCCGGCGCGCAGCCGTTGCACGGCATCGGCCGGAATGTAGGTACCGGTCGGGTTGTTGGGGTTGGCGAGGAAGCAGATTCTGGTGCGCTCGCTGGCGCGGTCGATCAGCGCCTCGACATCCACCACCATGTCGCGTTCCGCCGCGATGATCGCGGTGGCGCCCGCGGCGCGGATCGCCTTGAGGAAGCCGCGATAGCCACGCTCGTGGCACAGCACCTCGTCACCGGGCCCGGCGAAGGCCTGCGCGACCAGATGGATCAACTCCTCCGACCCGGCGCTGCAGACTACGTGATCGACGTCGATGGAGTGGCGGCGCGCGATGGCGTGGCGCAGCGGTTCCTGGTCCCAGTCGGGATAGCAGTGGATGCGGGTCGCCGCCTCGCAATAGGCGTCCAGCGCCAGCGGGCTCGGGCCGAGCGGATTGTGGGTCAGCGAGAGGTCGATCCACCGGCGGCCGTCGCGTGGAGGGCGAGCGGGACGGTACGGCTTGATCTGGCCAACGCTGGGACGGGGGCTGAGCAGGTCCATAACCTCGGTCTCCGGTAGCGGATCGGTCGAACAGCACGTCAGGCGACCGATTGAACCGCAAACCGGTGCGCGACGCCACAGGACATTGCGCCGCGCACCCTAAGTCGAGGTGTTTTGTTTCCGGATGGCAGGCCGAACGGAACCGCCGGCCTGCCGTTCGTATCAGTGGTTTAGAATTTGGCTGAGGAAGAGGCGCGTGCGGTCCGACTTCGGATTGGAGAAGAACGCGTCCGGGGTGTCCTGCTCGACGATCTCGCCGCGATCCATGAAGATCACGCGGTCGGCGACCGACTTGGCGAAGCCCATCTCGTGCGTCACGCACAGCATGGTCATGCCGTCCTCGGCCAGACCGATCATGACGTCCAGCACCTCCTTGACCATTTCAGGGTCGAGCGCGGAGGTCGGCTCGTCGAACAGCATCACCTTCGGGCTCATGCACAGCGACCGCGCAATGGCGACGCGCTGCTGCTGGCCGCCCGACAACTGGCCGGGATATTTCTTGGCCTGCTCCGCGATGCGCACCCGCTTCAGGTAGCTCATCGCCCGCTCTTCCGCTTCCGCCTTCGGCATCTTGCGGACCCAGATGGGCGCCAGAGTGCAGTTTTCCAGCACGGTCAGGTGCGGGAACAGGTTGAAGTGCTGGAACACCATGCCGACTTCGCGGCGAACCAGTTCGATGTTCTTGAGGTTGTTGGTCAGCTCGATCCCATCGATGACGATCGTGCCCTTCTGATGCTCCTCAAGCCGGTTCAGGCAGCGGATCATCGTCGACTTGCCCGACCCGGACGGACCGCAGACGACGATGCGCTCGCCCTTCTGGACGCTGAGGTTGATGTTCTTCAGGACGTGGAACTCGCCGTACCACTTGTTGACGCCCGTGCAGCGGATGATTTCCTCGCCGCTGAGGGCGTGCTTCGGCTTGGCTGCCTGGGACATGGCCTGGGACATGGGTTCTCGTGTCTCCCTTGACGGCGAGGGTCAGCGGCGATGGCCGCGATTGAGATCGCGTTCGAGCTTCTGGCTGTATTTCGACATGCTGAAGCAGAAGATCCAGTAGATCACGCCGATGAACAGATAGGCCTCGCGGTAGAAACCGCGCCAGGACGGATCGGACAGCGCGGCCTTCGCCGTGCCGAGCAGATCGTACAGGCCGATGATGATGACCAGCGAGGTGTCCTTGAAGAAGCTGATGAAGGTGTTCACCAGCGGAGGGATGGCGACGGCCAGCGCCTGCGGCAGGATGATCTTGCGCATCTTCTGCCAATAGCTGAGCCCCAGCCCGTCCGCCGCCTCATACTGCCCCTTCGGGATCGCCTGCAGGCCGCCGCGGATCGCTTCCGCCATATAGGCGGCGGCGAACATGATGAAGGCGATCTGCGCGCGCAGCAGCTTGTCGATGGACACGCCGTTCGGCAGGAACAGCGGCAGCATCACCGACGCCATGAACAGCAGGCTGATCAGCGGCACGCCGCGAATCAGTTCGATGTAGGTGACGCACAGCACCTTGACCGCCGGCATGTTCGACCGGCGGCCCAGCGCCAGCAGGATCGACACCGGGAATGCCACGGCCAGACCGATCACCGACAGGATGATGGTCAGCGGCAGGCCGCCCCACAGCGTGTTCTCGACATAGGTCAGGCCGAAGACGCCGCCCCACATCAGGACCGCCACCAGCGCCAGCCCGGCGGCCCAGACCAGCCCGAACCACGGCTTCCAGAAGCGGCGGTCGCAGCTGGCGACCAGCAGGGCGATGAAGACGGCGATGGTCACCAGCGGCCGCCACTGCTGTTCCCACGGGAACATGCCGAACATGATGAAGCGCAGCTTCTCGCTGATGAAGCCCCAGCAGGCGCCGCCGGCATCCTGCCGGCAGACGGTTGAGGTCGCGTCGAAGCCGTGGGCGCGGAACAGCAGCCAGTTCATGAAAGGCGGAATCGCCGACGCCAGCAGCCCCAGGACCAGAATGGTCAGGATGGCGTTGTACCAGCTGTTGAACAGGTTGTTGCGCAGCCACGCAATCGGGCCGACGGTGTTGGCCGGCGGACGTTCGTCCGGCAGGCCGACGCTTTGCACGTTGTCGGTCATGGCCGTTACCGCTCCACCAGCGCGATGCGCTTGTTGTACCAGTTCATGAAGATCGAGATGCTGAGGCTGATGACCAGATAGGTGCCCATGATCATCGTCACGCCTTCGATGGCCTGACCGGTCTGGTTCAGCGTCGTGTTGGCGATGGACACCAGATCGGGATAGCCGATGGCCAGCGCCAGCGAGCTGTTCTTCGTCAGGTTCAGATACTGGCTGGTCAGCGGTGGCACGATCACGCGCAGCGCCTGGGGCAGGATCACCAGACGCAGCGTCGGGCTGCCCGGCAGGCCGAGGGCACGGGCCGCCTCGGTCTGGCCCCAGTTGACCGCCTTGATGCCGCTGCGCACCACCTCGGCGATGAAGGCCGCGGTGTAGAGCGTCAGTCCGGTCAGGATGGCGAAGAATTCCGGAGATATGGAGGCGCCGCCGGTGAAGTTGAAGCCGGCAAGCTTCGGCACGTCCATCGCGAGCGGTGCGCCGCCGGCAAGCCAGGTCAGGACCGGCAGGCCGACGATCAGGCCGAGGCCGGCCCAGCCCGCCGGGAACGGCTGCCCGGTGCGCGCCTGCCGTGCCCTGGCCCAGCGCGACACGCCCCAGGCGGCGACGATGCCGACCAGCAGGGCGATGCCCATGTTGGTCCAGACCGGATCGGGCGCGGGCACCGGCACGCGCAGGCCACGCTGCGACAGGAAGACGCCCGGGATCGGGTTCAGCGCCTGGCGCACCGGCGGCAGGCCGTCCGACACCAGCGCGTACCAGAAGAACAGCTGCAGCAGCGGCGGGATGTTGCGGATGATCTCGACATAGGTCGAGGCCAGCTTGGCGATCAGCCAGTTGCTGGACAGGCGGGCGACGCCGATGATCGTACCGATGATCGTCGCCAGGATGACGCCGATGATCGACACCTTCAGCGTGTTCAGCACGCCGACCAGGAAGGCCCGGCCATAGCTGTCCTTCGGCGAATAGTCGATCAGCGACTCGCCGATGCCGAAGGCCGCTTCACGCTCCAGGAAATGGTACCCAGTCGCGATCGAGCGCCGCGCGAGGTTGTCGAGCGTGTTTGAAATCAGGAACCAGCCGACCAGGACGACCGCGCCGACCACCAGAATCTGGTAGACGATGGCGCGGAACGTCGGGTCGCTGAGGGAAAACGATACGCCACCCGGCGGCGGAGCGCCTTGGGTGGTCCGGGTCTCGGTCGCCACGGACTACTCTCCCCCAACCATCGCGCCCCATACGGTGCCCACGCGGTCCCGGACGTTCTTCCGGGCATTTCCCACACCGTAGGGAATGCGACATGTCTCCCAAATGCGGCCCCCTGCGCAGGCGCTTCGCTGGCGCCCTTCGCGACCGCTCCCAAAAGAACCGGAAGGCCGCCCCCGGCAACGGGCTGCGGGCGGCCTTCAGACGGTGACGTGCCTTACCGGAACGGCTGCGCGTACATCAGGCCACCCTTGGTCCACAGCGCGTTCAGGCCGCGCTCCAGCTTCAGCGGGGTGCCCGGGCCGACGTTGCGGTCGAAGATCTCGGCATAGTTGCCGACCTTCTTCACGACGTTGTAGGCCCACTTCTCGTCCAGGCCCAGGGCCTTGCCCATGCCCGGCGAGGTGCCGAGGAAGCGCTGGATGTCCGGGTTCTTCGAGTTGGTGAACTCGTCGACATTCTTGGAGGTGATGCCGAACTCTTCCGCCTGGATGGTGGCGAAGACGGTCCACTTCACGATGTCGAACCACTGGTCGTCGCCATGGCGCACGGCCGGGGCCAGCGGCTCCTTGGAGATGACTTCCGGCAGGATGACGTGGTCGTCCGGAACCGGGGCGACACCGGCGCGGGTGCCGGCCAGACCGGACACGTCGGTCGTCAGCACGTCGCAGCGGCCAGCGAAGTAGGCGGCGTTCACCTCGTCGTTCGACTCGATGACGACCGGGTTGTAGGTCATGTTGTTGGCGCGGAAATAGTCCGCGAGGTTCAGTTCGGTCGTGGTGCCGGACTGGACGCAGACGGTGGCGCCGTTCAGCTCCTTGGCGCTCTTCACGCCCAGCTTCTTCGGAACCATGAAGCCCTGGCCGTCGTAATAGGTGACGGGGGCGAAGTTCAGGCCGACCGAGGTGTCGCGGGTCAGCGTGGCGGTGGTGTTGCGCGACAGCAGGTCGACTTCGCCCGACTGGATGGCGGGGAAACGCTGCTGGGCGGACAGCGGGGTGAACTTGACCTTGTTGGCATCGCCGAAGATGGCGACGGCGACGGCACGGCAGTAATCGACGTCCAGGCCGGTCCAGTTGCCGGCGCTGTCGGGGTTGCCGAAGCCCGGAAGGCCGGCGTTCACGCCGCACTGCACGAAGCCGCGCTGCTTGACGGTGTCCAGCGTGGCAGCGCCGGCGACGGCGCTGGCGGAAACGACCACGGCCGCTGCGGCGGCGGCCAGGAACCCTGACTTCATATTATGAACTCCACCCTGTTCTTGCGTTCTTCGCTTTGAGCGGTCTGATGACGCGCTTGGTCACGCCGGCTCCATAATCCAACCGGAACGACCCTGCCGGACCGATCCGCCTGACAACCCGGCGGACCGATCCCCATGGACCCGTCCTGTGAGGATCGCGACGCAGCCATGCGCGTGGGACAAGAGTGTATCAACTTGATCCGGCTTGTCGAATCCTCTGTGCATTGGTGGTGTTACCAGAACATCCCGTCCGCTGACGGCCGTTGCGCGCAATCCGCGATGGCGGCGGGGCGTCCGGGGTGACACAATGTTCGGCCGCGCCCGCACCGCCTGCCCTGGGGTTCTCCCGGCTACGGCGGACTCGGACGGGCCGGATTGCCGCTCCAGCCAAACGGACAGTCGATGAAGGACGTCACCAAGGACACGATTCTCGTGCATGCCGGCCGCGACCCGCGGAACAACCACGGCATCGTCAACCCGCCGGTCTATCATTGCTCGACCGTGCTGTTCCCGACCTTGGACGCGCTGGAGGAAAGCGACCGGAACATGCTGACCAGCGTGAACTACGGTCGCATGGGCACGCCCACCACCTTCGCCTTCGAAGAGGCGGCGGCTGAACTGGAAGGCGGCTACAGGTCGGTGAACACCGGCTCCGGCCTCGCCGCCATCGCCATCGCGCTGTCCGCCTTCACCAAGGCCGGCGACCATGTGCTGATCACCGACAGCGCCTATGGCCCCACCCGCCGCTTCGCCAAGGAGACGCTGATCCCCTATGGCGTGGAGGTGGAGTTCTACGATCCCTGCATCGGCGCCGGCATTTCCGCCCTGCTGCGGCCCAACACCAGCGTGGTCTTCCTCGAATCGCCGGGCTCCCTGACCTTCGAGGTGCAGGACGTACCGGCCATCGCCGCCGCTGCAAAGACGGTCGGCGCCACGGTGATGATCGACAACACCTGGGCGACCCCGCTATTCTTCCGCCCCTTCGACCACGGCGTCGATCTGTCGATCCACGCCGCGACCAAATACATGGTCGGCCATGCCGATGCGATGCTGGGCGTCGTCACCTGCCGCGACGAGGAAAGCTGGACCGCGGTCAAGAAGACCGCCACCCGTTTCGGCGTCTGCGGCGGGCCGGACGACCTCTATCTCGGCCTGCGCGGCCTGCGCACCCTGTCGGTGCGCATGCGCCAGCACCAGGAGAGCGCACTGGCGCTCGCCGACTGGCTGGCGGCCCGGCCGGAGGTGACGCGGGTGCTGCATCCCGCCCGTCCCGACTTCCCCGGTCATGAACTGTGGAAGCGCGATTTCACCGGCTCCAGCGGCCTGTTCTCGGTGATCGTCAATCAGGTGCCGCGCAAGGCGCTGGCGGCGATGCTGGACGGGATGGAGCTGTTCGGCATGGGCTACAGCTGGGGCGGCTTCGAGAGCCTGATCCTGCCGACGCGGCCGGCGGCGGTGCGCTCCGCCACCCGCTGGACCGATCCGGGTCAGGTTCTGCGCCTGCACGCCGGGCTTGAGAGTCCCGACGACCTGATCCGCGATCTTGAGGCCGGCTTCCGGCGGATGGCCGCCGCCCTTTGAGTGCGGCGGACAGTTGAGGAGTGATTTGCCATGACGGAAACACCGTCGACCGAGCCCGGCCCGTTTGAAGAGGTGCTGGCCGCGATCCGCTTCACCGCCGATGGGCTGGTGCCCGCCATCGCCCAGGCCGAGGGCAGCGGCGAAATCCTGATGATGGCCTGGATGAACCGCGATGCGGTGGTCGAGACCCTGTCCACCGGCCGCGTCTGCTACTGGTCGCGGTCGCGCGGCGGGCTGTGGCGCAAGGGCGAAACCTCCGGACAGGTGCAGCGGCTGAAGGATTTCCGGGTGGATTGCGACGGCGACACACTGCTGCTGATCGTCGAGCAGGACGGTGTCGCCTGTCATACCGGCCGGCGCAGCTGCTTCTATCGCGCCTGGCGCGACGGAAAGCTGGAGACGATCCAGGCGGTCGAAACCGATCCGTCCATCCTCTATGGCGGCCATTCGCACAGCCACGGCTGAGAGATCCGACTTGAAAAGGGCTGGGAAGGGAGCCGATTCGCCACGGCGGGTGCGTTTGTTGATCCACATCAAAGCAGCACCCCTGCCGAAGGGTATACACACCTTCTTGTCTCTAACCCTCCCTGTATATGACTGCACCGGGCGCTCCTTTGGACGCCCGGTTATTTTTTGCCTTCAGGGCCGCATCCGAAACTTCGGACAGCACCCGGCGCTTTTGCGTCACGGAACCTCTTTCGGACGATCCGCTCCGGCACCCTGTTTGGCCGGTGGCATACCGCCTCGCCTGCCCGCGCATCGCCTTGGTCAGCCGAGCCTGTGCCGTTCCGCAGCTGAAAACCTGCCCATATGGGAGAGAAAGTCTTTATTCAGTCACAGAAAGATCCTGCTTTCGACCACAAAAACAACGAATAAAGAAGCAGTTCATTTCTTTAATTCGATCAAGTTTCAATTATCTGTGTCATCTCATCCGCCCCCCTTTGTATTGCCCCTTTATCGCTTTTCGACCGCCCGGGACCCATGGTTAACATCTGGTTAATCGTTAACAGCACGTTAACGGCACTGATGGAGAGACGCCATGCGCCAGTTTTGGGGGACTTCGAACAACGACGCCATGACCGGCACCGCCTTTGATGACCGTCTCGACGGACTGGATGGCGACGACCGCATCAACGGCGCCGGCGGAAACGACCAGCTGTATGGCGAACGGGGAAATGACTCGCTGATCGGCGGTCTGGGCAACGACCAGCTGCATGGCGGCGACGGCAACGACTGGCTCGGCGACCCCTATGGCGGCAACGAGGCCGGCAACGATTCGATGTGGGGCGATGCCGGCAACGACCAGCTGTTCGGCGGCGAAGGCAACGACTGGCTGGACGGCGGCACCGGCGACGACATCTTGAAGGGGATGCGCGGCGACGACACCATGATCGGCGGCGCCGGCAACGACACGCTGTATGACAGCTACCGCGACGGAGGTGCCGACCTGTTCCGGCCGGGCACCGGTGACGACACGATGGTCAGCTACACCGATGGGCAGGTCGACCGCTTCCTGATGGAGCAGGCGACCGGCGGCTTCGGCCACGACACCATCAGTTACTTCGAGCGGGGGATCGACCAGATCGAATTCCATGGCTACAGCGCGGGCCAGATGTCGCTGACCTCCAGCGGCTTCCAGTCGACCTTCACCTTCGCTGACGGCTCGTCGCTGACCGTCGATCAGGTCGGGCTGACCGCCGGCCACGATTTCATCTTCACCTGACCTTTCCGGTTCCCCTGTCCGGCCCCCTATCCAGAAGGAGGTCTCTCGTGGGCGATGGGGTCACCCCGTCGGCGCGGGGGACCTCCGGCCACGCTCGTGCTGTTGTAGGGGCGGACACTTCCGCGCCGTCAGCAAAAAGGCCAAAAACGATGGACCACCGCCGCCTTTCCCTGCGCACGCTCCTCCCCGCCCTGCCGGCCCTGGCTCTCCTGCCGGTTCTGGCGTTGGGTGCCTGCGCCAGCTCCGACATGGGCGGTGTCCCGTCGGCGGAGGTCGCGACCCAGCCTCCGGTGGAACTGGTCGGGCTGACAGTGCAGACACCGGACGGCCGCCGCATCCTCGGCAACGTCACCGACCTCGTGATCGGGCCGACCAACCGGGTGGAGCAGGCGATCATCACCGTCGGCGCCCCCCGTTTCCCGAACGAGCACAAGGTGACGGTCGCCAGCGACAATCTGCGCTATGCCCGCAACCGTCAGGCGGTGATCCTCACCGGCATGACGGCGGAACAGTTCGCCGCACTGCCGCCCACCGCCGGAAGCGACCGCATGGTGTCGCTCGGCAGCAATGGGGTGGTTCTGCCTGCCGGTACCGCACCGACCAACTGGGCCGGGGCAACGACCCCGACGCGCTGACCCTTTCCCAAACGGAAACGCACCAATAAGAAAGGGGGGCCGTATGAACCGGCCCCCCTTTTGCTGCCCAGATTTTACTGTCTGGCTTTAGCGACGCTTCCCATCACTTGCCCTGAAGCTGCTTCATGATGTCGTCCGCCGGGCTCTGCTCCGACTGGCCCGGAGCGCCGAAGGGCGGAGCCACGTCCTGATTGTCGAAGGCCGGAATCTCGATCTTCACGTCGTTCAGGTTGATCACCGGTCCCTTGTCGCGGCCGGCATCGACCAGCTGCGGGAAGCCGATGACGAGACCGACCATGATGATCTGGATGATCACGAAGGGAACCGCACCCCAGTAGATCTGGCCGGTGGTGATCTTCCCGATCTTCCTGCCGGTGACCTTGTCGATGTAGTCCATCTTCGGCGCCACCGACCGCAGGAAGAACAGCGCGAAGCCGAAGGGCGGGTGCATGAAGCTGGTCTGCATGTTGACGCCCAGCAGGACGCCGAACCAGATCAGGTCGATGCCCAGCTTGTCCGCCACCGGTCCCAGCAGGGGGACAATGATGAAGGCCAGCTCGAAGAAATCGAGGAAGAAGGCCAGGACGAAGACCAGGATGTTGCAGACGATCAGGAAGCCCAGCTCGCCGCCCGGCAGGCCGATCAGCAGATGCTCCACCCAGAGGTCGCCGTTGACGGCGCGGAACACCAGGCCGAACACGGTCGAGCCGATCAGGATGAACACCACGAAGGACGACAGCTTGGCGGTCGAATCCATCGCCTGACGCATCAGGTTCCAGCTGAGCTGACGCTTGGCGAGCGCCAGCAGGATGGCGCCGGCGGCCCCCATGGCGCCGCCCTCCGTCGGGGTGGCGATGCCGATGAAGATGGTGCCCAGCACCAGGAAGATCAGCACCAGCGGCGGAACCAGCGAGGTGATGACCCGCAGCAGAAGCTGGGCTCCGCGCAGCGTGCGGGCTTCCGGCGGCAGTGCCGGAACCATCTCCGGCTTGATGATGCTGGTGAGCAGGATATAGCCGGTATAGAGGCCGGTCAGCACCAGACCGGGGATCAGGGCGCCGGCATACATGTCGCCGACCGACCGGCCGAGCTGGTCGGCCAGCACGATCAGCACCAGCGACGGCGGAATGATCTGGGCCAGCGTGCCCGACGCCGCGATGACGCCCGATGCGACCCGGCGGTCATAGCCATAGCGCAGCATGATCGGCAGCGAGATCAGGCCCATGGAGATGACCGAGGCCGCGACCACGCCGGTGGTCGCAGCCAGCAGCGCGCCGACGAAGATCACCGCATAGGCCAGACCGCCGCGGATCGGACCGAACAGCTGCCCGATGGTGTCGAGCAGATCCTCGGCCATGCCGGATCGCTCCAGAATCAGGCCCATGAAGGTGAAGAAGGGAATCGCCAGCAGCGTGTCGTTGCGCATGATGCCGAACACACGTTCGGGCAGCGCCTGCATCAGCGCCGGGGTCAGCAGACCCAGCTCGATGCCGACCAGACCGAACACCAGACCGTTGGCCGCCAGGGCGAAGGCGACCGGAAATCCCATCAACAGGAAAAGCACCAGGGCGCCAAACATCACCGGCGCCATATTGGCGGATATGAACTCTACCATCTGGGGGGCTCCCGGTCCTTAGGAGTGGCTGTGCATCTTCTCGCCCGGCTCGTCACGATGGCCGGTGAGGAAGGCGATGCGCTTGATCAGTTCCGACACACCCTGTGCGGTGAGCAGGAAGAAGCCGACCGGGACCAGGAGCTTCGCGGGCCAGCGGATCAGACCGCCGGCGTCGCTCGACATTTCATTGGTCAGGAAACTGTCCATGAACATCGGCCAGGACAGCACCATGATGAGGATCGTCATCGGGAACATGAAGACCAGGATGCCGAAGATGTCGACCCAAGCCTGGAATCGCCTCGAGAAACGGCCCAGCACGATGTCGATGCGGATATGTTCGTTGCGCAGGAAAGTATAGCCGGCGCAGAGCAGGAACACCGCCGAGAACAGATACCATTGGAGTTCCAGCCAAGCGTTGGAACTGGTGTTCAATCCATAGCGGATGACCGCATTGGCCGAGCTGACGATGACGGCGACCAGCACGAGCCAGTAGGCGAGCCTGCCGATGCCTTCGTTCACGGCATCGATCAGCCCGCTTAGTCTGAGCAGACCTCTCAAAGGAGAAACCTCCCTGTTGCGGGGGCGCGGCCTTGGCCGTCCCCTTTTGCTTTTGTTGCAGCCGCATAGGCGCGGCAGGTCGCAACCCTCTCTCGTTCGGAGGGTATACCAAAAGATAGGATTTGAAGGGACTATTCCTTTCCCGCCTCCCAGCGGCAAGGGCTACGTTGGAGCTACGTAGAATCCCGTAGATCCCCGCTTTCCATGTTGGGGCCGGACCGGATCCAGGGCACGGAAACCGTGGGCATTTTGCAAAACGCAATCCGCATATTGCCAAATCGCGATAATCCAGAATGCATCCCGTGATCGGGGAAAGCAGATAGAATATTGGATTCAAACAATATTTGATCGGCAGAAATCGCAACGCCATATGGCGCGCCTTTTGCTCGATTTGCGGAGAAGGTGAGCGGACATGCCTCACTTCCGTAAGAGTTGAGGAACCATGCAGGCCCGCACCCTTAACCGGGGAAAATGCAGGTCGAGAGAAACCTCAGATCAGGAGCACCAGCCATGGCGTCGATTTCAAACCTTTCAGTCAAGTCACGGACGCTTCTTGCGATCCTAACCCTTCTGGTATGCACGGCTGGTCTCGGCATATTCTCCTTGATCAAACTCTCGACAATCAACGAAGAGGCCGCCGATGTGCGCGACAACTGGTTGCCATCGGTCTCAGCAATTTCCAGACTTTACACGACTTTCGACTATTATCGCACATTGGAAGGCGCTCATCTGATCGCATCCACCGATGAAGATATTAGGAGCGAGGACAAAGCACTTCTGGAAAGCGCCGACAGGATCGAACAACGGCGGATGGATTACCAAAAGCTTTTGACACCGGGCTGGGAAACCGAGACCTACCAGAAATTCGTCACGAGCTATCAAACCTACATGAAAATCAGCCGGGAGCAGCTTCTGCCGCTGTCACGCAAGAACGACAATGATGGTGCCGGCGCCATATATCGCGGTTTGTCGCGGGATGAGTTCCGAACCTCCAAAGAACTTCTTCAGTCTCTGATGGACTTCAACGCCGCCGAAGGCAAACGTGCGGCCGACCGCGGTGAACAGGTCTACCGAACCAGCAAGCTGTGGGTCACCGCTATCCTGGTGCTGGTCGTTGCCATCTGCGTGGGCGTGGCCTGGATGATCGTCAACACGGTGATCCGGCCGATTCAGACGATCACCTCGATGATGGGGCGCCTTGCTGACCGCGACATGACGGTTTCCATCGATGGGACCGACCGTGCCGACGAACTGGGCGCCATGGCCCGTGCGGTGCAGGTGTTCAAGGACAACATGATCGAGGCCGACCGCCTCGCTGCCGCCGAGGCTGCCGAGCAGCAGGCCAAGACGCGCCGCGCCCAAGCCGTCGAGCGGTTGCTCACCGGCTTCGAAAATTCCTCGACCGCCGCCCTGCGCACCGTGGCAGCCGCCGCGTCGGAGTTGGACGCCACCGCGCACAGCATGTCGGCGATGGCCCAGCAGACCAGCACCCAGGCCACCGTCGTGGCGTCGGCKGCCGAGCAGACCAGCGCCAACGTCCAGACCGTCGCCACCGCCACCGAAGAGATGGCCAGTTCSATCCGCGAGATCGGCACCCAGATCGCCCGCTCCGCCGACATCGCCGGCAAGGCGGTGAGCGAGGCCAGCCAGACCAGCRAYGCGGTCCGCAGTCTCGCCGAAGCCGCGCAGAAGATTGGCGAGGTSGTCGGCCTGATCACCGACATCGCCAGCCAGACCAACCTGCTGGCGCTGAACGCCACCATCGARGCGGCACGKGCGGGAGAGGCYGGCAAGGGCTTCGCCGTGGTCGCCAGCGAGGTGAAGAGCCTTGCCGGCCAGACGGCCAAGGCGACGGAGGAGATCGCCAGCCAGATCGGCGCCATCCAGCAGACGACGCAGGGCGTGGTGACGGCGATCACCGGCATCGGCGGCACCATCGGCAGCATCAACGACATCACCACCGCCATTGCCGCCGCCATCGAGGAGCAGAGCGCCGCCACCAACGAGATCTCCCGCAACGTCCAGCAGGCCGCGGCAGGGACGCAGGAAGTGACGGGCAGCATCGTTCAGGTGACACAGGCGGCGGGCGAGGCAGGCAATGCCGCCGGTCAGGTGCTGACCGCCGCCGGCGAGTTGTCCCGGCAGGCCGAACTGATGCGCCGCGATGTCGAAACCTTCCTGGGCGACATCAAGGCCGCCTGAGCGCCAGCCTCCCGACCGCAAGCGAAAAGCCCCGCCGAAGCGGGGCTTTTCGCTGTTTTGAAACGGACTGCCGAGATGGCGACCCCAGCTGGATTCGAACCAGCGACCTGCCGCTTAGAAGGCGGCTGCTCTATCCAACTGAGCTATGGGGCCTTATCCTGCTTTCTCCCCGGATGCCGGTCGCGACTCGGGTCGATACCGGCTGCCGAATAGGCTATCAGAAGCGCGGGCGGTCGGTGCGGAAGTTGTCGGCGTAGTTGCGCGGACGGACGCGGCGGACCGCAGCCTCCTGCACGGTATAGCTCCAACCCTCGCGCTCCGCGAAGGCGATGGCCTCTTCCTTGGTCTCGAAGGACAAGCGCACCTGGTTCAGCGTGTCGCCGGAGCTGGTCCAGCCCATCAGCGGTTCCGGACGGCGCGGCGTCTCGATCTCGTAATCCAGCATCCAACGGTGAGTCTTGGCCCGGCCGGATTGCATGGCCGTCTTGCTCGGCTGATAGATCCGGACGTTCATGGCTCGCTCGTCTCCCCAAATGCCTGCCGTTGCGTCCTGGCTCCATGGCTTGGACGCGGATTTGTCCTCTGGCGATGGTCGGGGCGCCCGGATTCGAACCGGGGGCCTCCAGTACCCAAAACTGGCGCGCTGACCAGACTGCGCTACGCCCCGTCGCCGCGTTGTGAGATACACGAACGCCACGCCCACGGCAAGCGGAGGGCGCACCGCTTTCGCGGTCTTTTCCATCCCGCCTGCCCTGCCGGTCGTTCGCTGCGGCATTCGGTCGCTCAACAGCCTGTCGTCAACACCGTTCCGGATCCGTTTCGTTGCCATCACTCACCCCCGCACCGCTCGCCATCTTCCTGTTCCAGCCGGACCTTGCCGACCGGCCGGACCGCCGCTCGGCCATCGACCTCGCCCACGAACTGCTGCGAACAGGTGCTGCGGTGGATGTGGTGGCGCCGATGGGCGGAGGGCCGCTGCGCGCGGAGCTGGATCCCGCCGTCGGGCAGATCGACCTTGCCAAGCGCCATGCCGCCACATCCCCTCTCGCCCTGGCGCGCATGGTGGCGGAACGGCAGCCGGCGCTGCTGGCCGTTCCGCGGGAGGTGGTCTGGGTCGGCCGGCTAGCGCTGTGGCTGGTGCGCAGCAAGGTGCCGCTGGTCGTGCTGACGGGCGAAATGGAGACCGACCTAGCGGCTATTCGTGCCGCAGCGCCTCGATCGGGTTGAGGCGGGCAGCCCGTCTGGCGGGGTACAGGCCGAAGAACACGCCGACGATACCGCTGACCACCACCGCCAAAACGACCGAGTCGATCTGGATCAGCGTCGGCCATCCGGCCAGAGCCGCGACTCCCATGGCGGTGCCGATGCCGAGCGCCACGCCGACGGCGGCGCCGATCAGCGACAGGGTGGTCGATTCGATCAGGAACTGCACCAGGATGTCGCGCCGCCTCGCCCCAATCGCAAGCCGCAGCCCGATCTCCCGCGTGCGCTCGGTCACCGACACCAGCATGATGTTCATGATGCCGATGCCGCCGACCAGCAACGAGACCGCCGCCACGGCGGCCAGCAGGAAGGACAGGGCGCGTGACGAGGCATCGCGGGTCGCCGACACCTCCGACAGGTCACGCATCCAGAAATCGTCGTCCTGGCCGGCAACCAGCCGGTGGCGCTGGCGCAGCAGGTCGCGGATCTGCGCCTGGGCCTCGGCCATGTCGGTGCCGTCGCGCATCTTCACCACCATGGTGTGGATGAAGCGCGGATTGCTTTTCGCCATGCCTGGAATGTTGCGCTTGGCGGTGGACAGCGGCACGAAGATGACATCGTCCTGGTCCTGTCCCTGGGTGTTCTGCCCCTTCTCCGCCAGCACGCCGACAACGGTCAGCGGGGTGGAGAAGACCCGCACCGGCTCGCCGATGGGGTCGCCGCCGCCGAACAGGTTGCGCACCACCGTCTGGCCCAGCACCACCACCTTGTTGGCCTGTGCCACATCCTCGTCCGACAGACCGCGCCCCGTCGCGACATTCCAGTCGCGGGCATCCATATAGTCGGGCGTGATGCCGAACAGCACGGTGCCCCAATTCTGGTTGCCGGCGACGATCTGCAATCCCCAGCGCACCGACGGAGCCGTCACCACCACGCCGGGGATCTCCGACAGCACCGCCAGCGCATCGTCCTCCGTCAGGGAAGAGGCCGTGCCGGCGCCCAGCTTCACACCGCCCCGGGCGATGCTGCCCTGCCCCACCATGATCAGGTTGGTGCCCAGGCTGGCGATCTGGCGCAGCACCTGATCGCGTGCTCCGGCGCCCACCGCGACCATGGCGATCACGGCGGCCACGCCGATGACGATGCCCAGCATGGTCAGCGCGCTGCGCAGCGGGTTGGCCCGCAGCGAATCGAGCGCGGCGCGCAGGGCGTCCCAGGCGGTCATGCCGCAGCCTCCGGCGTCTGGTTCACGTCGTCGATCAGCCGGCCGTCACGGAAGTTCAGGACGCGGGACGCGAAGCGCGCCACCTCCGGCTCATGCGTCACCAGCACGATTGTGATGCCGCGGCGGTTCAGCCGCTGGAACAGGCCGATGATCTCCAGGCTGGTGGCGCTGTCGAGCGCACCGGTCGGCTCGTCGGCCAGCAGCAGCAGCGGGTCGTTGACCAGCGCGCGGGCGATGGCGACACGCTGCTGCTGTCCGCCGGAAAGCTGGGTCGGCCGGTGCCTTGCCCGCTCGCGCAGCCCCACCGAGTCGAGTGCGGCGAGCGCCCGCTCGACCCGCTGGGTATGGCCGACGCCGGCATAGACCATCGGCAGCATGACGTTGTCGAGCGCCGTCTGCCGCGGCAGCAGGTTGAAGGATTGGAAGACGAAGCCGATGCTGCGGTTCCGCACCGCCGCCAGCGCGTCGGAGGATAGTCCGGCACCCTCTTGCCCCGCCACCTCCTGCCGATCCAGCCGGTAGGTACCCGAATCCGGGCGGTCCAGGCAGCCCAGCAGGTTCATGAAGGTGGATTTGCCGGACCCCGACGGCCCCATCACCGCAACGAACTCGCCACGGTGGATGACGACGGAGACATCGTCCAGCGCATGGACGATCTGCGGCCCCATGCGGTAATGGCGGGTCAGGCGCTCGACCGTAATCAGAGGCGCAACCTGAGGTTCGGCCGGTTCAGAAACCAAGGCGCGGTCCCCGGCGGGTGTCCCGGTCGGCGGCGAGGATGCCGGTGATGACCTCCTGCCCCGCCCGCAGGTCGCCGGACACCAGTTCGGTGAAGCTGCCGTCGCCGATGCCGAGCCGCACCGGCACACCGACAGGGCTCCCGTTGCCGGGGCTGGGCACCCAGACGGTGCGCGTGGCTTCGGCTGCCCGGCCGGGATCGATCAGCGACTCGAAGCGGTCGCGCTGCGCCGGGTCGAGCAGTCCGGCCATCCGCTCCAGCGTCGCGGTGCGGATGGCGTTGGCCTCCACCCGGCGGCGCTCCGGATCGCCGCCTTCCGCATCCAGTGCTGTGAAGCGCTCGCGGGCCTCGGCGACCAGGGCGGCGATGTCGCGCCGCTTGATCTCGTCCAGCTTCAGCCCGTCCGTCACCCGCTTGGCGGCAGCCTCCAGCGCCGCGGCACCGCGCCCGCCATTCAGGCCGCCGGTGGTCGGCGCCGGCGCATCGGCGGAAGACTCGACGCCCGGCGGACGGAAGCGCAGGGCGGCGTTCGGCAGCTTCACCGCCGATGGCCGTTCATCCACCGTGATGCGCAGGTTGGCGGTCATGCCGGGCAGCAGCCGCAGCTCCGGATTCTCCACCGTGATGACGACGATGTAGGTGACGACGGTCTGGTCCTCCTTCGGCGCCAGCCGCACCTGCGCCACCCGGCCGGTGAAGCTGTCGCCGGGGAAGGCGTTGACGGTGAAACGCACCGCCATCCCTTCGCGGACCCGGCCGATGTCGGCCTCGTCGATATTGGCCAGCACCTCCATCTGCCGCAGATCCTGGGCGATGGTGAACAGGGTGGGCGCCGACAGGCTCGCCGCCACCGTCTGGCCGGTGCTGACCGCCCGGTTCACCACCACGCCGTCGATGGGCGAGCGGATGACCGAGCGGTTGAGGTCGACACGGACCAGTTGCAAGGCTGCCTCGCGCTGGGCCACCTGGGCACGGGCGACCTCCACCTGGGCGGCGGCAACCGCCAGCGAGGCTTCGGCGGATGCCTCCGCCGCTTCGGCCTGCCGCTTCTGCGCACGGGCGGCGATCAGCTGGGCCTGGGCGCTGTGGGCCGCGGTCTCCGCCTTTTCCAGATCGGCGGCGGCGACCACGCCACGGCCCTGCAGGTCGCGCCGCCGCCACAGGTCGCGCTCCGCATCGCGTTGGGCAAGGTCGGCGCGGACGATCTGCGCGTCGGCATTGGCAATGCTGGCGTTGGCATTGGCGAGATCGGCCCGCGCCTTGTCGAGCAGGGCCTGCTGCTGGATCAGCGCCGCCTTGGCGGAATCGACATCGGCACCGGCCTGGGCCAGCCGCGCGGCCAACTGGTCGCCGTTCAGCCGGGCAAGGATCTGCCCGCTGGTGACCCGGCTGTTGAAATCGGCGTAAAGCTCGGCGATCTGGCCGGAGAGTTGCGAACTGACCTCAACCGTCACCAGCGCGCTCATGGTGCCGGTGGCGGTGATGGCGCTGACCAGCGGACCTTGCTCCACCCGCGCCAGCCGATAGGCCGGTCCCGGCTCGGCCCGCGCCAGCACGACATAGGCGGACAGGCCGGCTGCGGCGCTGAGCGCCAGTCCGAGAAAAATCGCCGCCCGCCTGCCTGCTCCCTTGGCCATCGCGCCCCTCCGCACCGCGCCACCTGCACGATGAATCTGGGAGAGTTTACGCGAAAGTCATGGGCTGGGGGGCCGTCTTTCGGCTTTCGGCTTACGGCTTGGCAATGTCCGGCGAGACCACCCGGTCGCCGGGACGGATGCCGAGCCGCGAGGCCATGCCGCCGTTCAGTTCCAGGATCGCCTTGACCGGGCCGTCGGAGCTGACGGAGTCCAGCGATTCCGGCACCGCCCGCTCATGGATGTTCACGATGCGGCCGTCGGCGGCGATGAACAGCATGTCCAGCGGAATCAGGGTGTTCTTCATCCAGAAGCTGGCGGGCTGAACCCGGTCGTAGACGAACAGCATCCCGGCATCGGCGGCCATCGACTGACGAAACATCAGCCCCTGGGCCTGCTGGCCGGGCGTCAGCGCCAGTTCGATGTCGAAGCGGAACTTGCCGCCGCCGGCCGTCTCGACGGTCAGCTTGGATTTCTGGAAACTCTCCAGCGCCAGTGCCGGGAAGGCGACCACCAGCAGCAGGAGTGCCGCCACCACACCCCGAAAACTCCGACCGACCATCATGCATGTCCCCGAAGGCTGTCTTGACCCGTGGATGCGGGAGAGGCGCCAGTGAAGCACGGCGCCCCGCCCCAGCCAAATTAAGCCTGTTTAGGACTTCGCCAGACGGTCGAAGGCCTGGAGCTTCGCCAGCAGGGCCGGCATGTCCGTCAGCGGAACCATGTTGGGACCGTCGCTGGGCGCGCAGTCGGGGTTCTCATGCGTCTCCATGAAGACGGCGGCGACGCCGACGGCGATGGCGGCGCGGGCCAGGACCGGGACGAACTCCCGCTGGCCGCCCGAGGTGGTGCCCTGTCCGCCCGGCTGCTGGACGGAATGGGTGGCGTCGAACACCACCGGGAAACCGGTCTCCGCCATGATCGGCAGCGACCGCATGTCCGACACCAGCGTGTTGTAGCCGAAGCTGGCGCCGCGCTCGCACAGCAGCACGCGCTCGTTGCCCGAGGCGACCAGCTTGGCGGCGACGTTCTTCATGTCCCACGGCGCCAGGAACTGGCCCTTCTTGACGTTCACCGCGCGGCCGGTTTCGGCGGCGGCGATCAGCAGGTCGGTCTGCCGGCAGAGAAAGGCCGGGATCTGCAGCACGTCCACAGCCTCGGCGACCGGGGCGCACTGGGTGGATTCATGCACGTCGGTGATGACCGGGCAGCCGAACCGCTCGCGGATTTCCGCGAAGATCGGCAGGGCCTTGTTCATGCCCAGACCGCGCGCGGTGGCGATGGAGGTGCGGTTGGCCTTGTCGAAGCTCGACTTGTAGATCAGCCCCATGCCCAGCGCGCGGGTCATCTCCACCAGAGCGGACGCGGTCTCCATCGCATGGTCGCGGCTTTCCATCTGGCAGGGGCCGGCGATCAGGACGAAGGGACGGTCGTTGGCAATGGTCAGGTCGCCGACCTGAACGGCGCGCGGCGTGGTCATCGGAGTGCTCCAAAACAAATCGAGGCGAGAGGGCGCCGCCCTCCCGCGCTCACCCGACAGGGGTTCGGGCAAGGGTCGGAAGACCCTTGCATCCCACTATTCAGGAAATCGGTCAACGGCGCTGGCGTCAGGCCAGATGCGTCCGGAAGAACTCCACCGTCAGCCGGTTCGCCTCGTCGGCGGCATCACGGTCGTAATGCTCGCCGCCCGGCCGGGCGAAGGCATGGTCCATGCCCGGATAGACCTTGGCGGTCACCCATTCGTTGTCCTTCACCCCGGCGACCACCGCATCGCGCTTGTCGGGGCTGGAGAACTTGTCGTTCTCCGCGATGTGCAGCAGCAGCGGCTTGCCGATCTTCCCGGCCTCGCCCAGCAACCCTTCCAGCCCGACGCCGTAATAGCCGACATTGGCATCGGCGTCCGACCGCGTCGCCATCATGAAGGCCAGCCGGCCGCCCAGGCAGTAGCCGACGCTGCCGGCCTTGCCGGTGCAGCCGTCGTGACCACGCACCCAAGCCAGTGCTGCTTTGAGGTCGTCCACCGCCTTGTCCTGATCCATGCCGTTCAGCAGGGCGAAGGCCTGGTTCCATTCCTCTTGCGTCTTGTCGGTCAGCTGCACGCCCGGCTGCTGGCGCCAGAACAGGTCCGGGCACACCGCCAGGAACCCCTGAGAGGCGTACCAGTCGCACATCTCGCGCATCACCGCGTTGACGCCGAAGATCTCCTGAATAACCACCAACCCGCCGGCTGGGGTCACCGTGGGCTTGGCGACATAAGCGGAAAAGCGACCGCCATCGGCGGCGTCGATCATCACGTCGGACATAGTGCTTCTATCCTCCCGTAGGCAAATCCGCCCCTGATATGGAGCGGACTTGCCCCGGGTCACCTGTCTTTCGTCAGAAACCGACGCTGACTCCAACGAAGCCGCCGAAATCGCGGCGGTTCTCCTCGCCCAGCCGGGCATTCAGGCCCAGCGTGCCGGTCACCGACTCCGCCAGCTTGAAGGAGGCGCCGGCAGTCAGGTCGACATAGCTGCGGTCCGGCTTCGCCACCGCCACGTCATAGGCCAGCGTGGAAATGCTGCGGCTTTCCACCGTGATGGAGCGCTGGTCGTCCTTGAACTCCCGGTTCAGCGTCACCTTGGCATAGGGCAGGACGCTGCCGAAATCATAGGCCGCCTGATAGCCGATGCTGCCGACCAGCGAGTTGCGCGTCTGCGAGCGGTAGGTGAAGCCGAACAGGCTGTTGTCCTCGCTGAACCCTTCCACCTCGACATGCTGGTAGCGCAGGCCCAGCACCGGGCCGTGGGTCAGCGCGCCGGTCATGAACTCATAGCCACCCTCGGCGCCGATGGAGGCGTTGATGCCCTCGGTGTTGCCGCTGGTCGAATGGTCAGTGCCGTTGATGCTGACACCACGGCGCAGGTCGTAGTCCGCGAAGCCGATGGAGCCGACGCCGTTCACGAAGGCGCCGCCCATGCGGTAGACGCCGTAGCCGCTCAGCACATACTCCCGCTGCTTGTAATCGCCGCCGGTGGAGAAGCTGCCGCGGTAATGCGACGCCGTGCCGGCCACGCCGAGCAGCAGGTTTTCGGTGAAACGCTTGTCGATGCCGACGCTGACCGACAGCGGCGTCCCGCGCACCTCCGCCTGACCGCCGGCACCGGGGTCGCCGGTGCGGTCGCTGGTCAGCCGGCCGACCCCGCCGCTGATCCAGGCGCCGCTGGTGCCGGGCTTCCGGCTCCACAGGCTGGTCGCCGCCTGGGCCAGGATGGTGGAGGTCAGCCGGTCGCGGGTGTGGATCGGCGATTCGGCGAGTTGCGCCACATTGCCGGGGGCGGTCAGCGCGTTCAGCACGAAGTCCGACACGGCGCGATGCCCGGCCGTGGTCGGATGGACGCCATCGGCGAACAGGTAGGTCTGGGCCGCGTTGGGCGCCACCAGCGTCCCGGAGGTGCAGAGCAGCGAACTGCTGGTGGTGCAGGCAGTGCCGGTCACATTGGTGAAGCCGAAGGCCGCCGGATCGGCCACTGCCGCCCGCAGCAGGGAATAGGTGTCGATGGGAATGACCGATACGCCGGCATTCGCCAGACCCAGCGTGACCAGCTGGTTATAGCCGCTGACCAGCTGCGTAATCTGTGCCGCCGCAGTGGCACCCTGCGCCCGCCCGAGCGGCGTCGATCCGATGTCCGGCACCGTCGGCACCAGGATCGTGCGCGCCCCGGCGGCGCGCAGACGCGCGACCTGCGTCACCAGATCGCCGGCAGCCTGCGTCACCGTCGCCTGTGCGGTGGCCGGGTTGTTGAGTGCCGTGAAGATGTCGTTCGCTCCACCCCAGACGGTGTAGAGCGCATTCGGATCGGCCCGGCCGCCGCTGGAGGCGAGATAGCCGGAGATCTGCGTCGCCACGCTGGGAGCGAGCGCGGTCGGGCCGGTCGCCGGAAAACCGACCGAGGTGTTCACCCGTGCGCCGCCGACCGCATAGTCGGTGCCGCCCCGCGCCGCCGTGGTGGCAGAGGTGCCGAGCGCCCCGGCGACGGTCTCCGCCCACACCGGCCCCGGGTTGGTGGTGAACTTGCCGCCGACGGGCAGCAGCGACTGGAACGCGCCGCTGTCGGTCAGGCTGTCGCCGAAGAAGATGGTGGAGGAGTAATCCGCCGCAGCGGCCGGGACCGCGGCGACCGCGGTCAGACAGGTGGCGAGCGCGGCGATCCTGACGCGATTCATGGCCCTTCCCCGATCAGATTGTTTGATTATCCGATTTTCAGAGGATCGTCGCACAAGGGTATCGGGCGCGCAAGACACCTGACGTATGGGGAAGGTTGCCGGCAGCAAAAAGCCCCGCCGGTGAGGGCGGGGCTTCCGTAGCCGAGGACGGTCAGTCCGAAAAGGTCAGACCAGCCGGCTCTGATCGATGGCCGCCTTGATGAATGCGGTGAACAGCGGGTGCGGCTCGAACGGCTTGGACTTCAGTTCCGGGTGGAACTGCACGCCGATGAACCAGGGATGGTCGGGGATCTCGACGATCTCCGGCAGTTCCCCGTCCGGCGACAGGCCGCTGAACTTCATGCCGCAGCGCTCCAGACGCTCCTTGTAGTACACGTTCACCTCATAGCGGTGACGGTGCCGTTCGGAGATGTCGGTGGTGCCGTAGATCTCGGCGACCTTGCTGCCGTCCAGCAGCTTGGCCGGATAGGCGCCCAGACGCATGGTGCCGCCCAGATCGCCGACTTCGGCACGGCGTTCCAGCGTGTTGCCGCGCATCCACTCCGTCATCAGGCCGACGACCGGGTTGCCCGGCTTGCCCAGCTCGGTGGAACCGGCATCCTCGATCTTCGCCATGTTGCGGGCGGATTCGATCACCGCCATCTGCATGCCGAAGCAGATGCCGAAGTACGGCACCTTGCGCTCACGCGCAAACTGGGCCGCCCGGATCTTGCCTTCCGTGCCGCGGGAGCCGAAGCCGCCCGGCACCAGGATGCCATGGACGTTCTCCAGCCGCTTCACCGCAGCATCGTCGTCCTCGAAGATCTCCGAATCGATCCAGTCGAGGTTGACCTTGACGTTGTTGGCGATGCCGCCATGGGTCAGCGCCTCGGCCAGCGACTTGTAGCTGTCGAGCAGGCTGATGTACTTGCCGACCACCGCGATGGTGACCTCGCCCTGCGGCTTGCGCACCCGATCCATGATGCGGGTCCAGCGCGACAGGTCCGGCTCCTTGTCGGTCGGCAGGCCGAAATAGCTCAGGACCTGGGTGTCGAAGCCTTCCTCATGGTAGCTGATCGGCACCTGGTAGATCGAGTCGACGTCAAGCGCCGCGATTACCCGCTCCGGACGGATGTTGCAGAATAGCGCGATCTTCTTGCGCTCGTTCTCCGGAATAGGACGGTCGGCGCGGCACAGCAGAATGTTGGCCTGGATGCCGACGCTCAGCAGTTCCTTCACCGAATGCTGGGTCGGCTTGGTCTTCAGCTCGCCGGCGGTCGGGATGTAGGGCAGCAGCGTCAGGTGGATGTAGAGCACGTTCTCCTGGCCGACCTCGTTGCCGAACTGGCGGATCGCCTCCAGGAAGGGCAGCGACTCGATATCGCCCACCGTGCCGCCGATCTCGATGAGGACGAAGTCCTCGTCGGTGGCGTCGGCGCGGATGAACTCCTTGATCTCGTCGGTGATGTGCGGAATGACCTGGACGGTGCCGCCCAGGTAATCGCCGCGACGCTCCTTCGCGATCACGGTGGAGTAGATGCGGCCGGTGGTGATGTTGTCGCCCTTGCGGGCCGACACGCCGGTGAAGCGCTCGTAATGGCCGAGGTCAAGGTCCGTCTCGGCCCCGTCGTCGGTCACGAAGACCTCGCCGTGCTGATACGGGCTCATCGTGCCGGGATCGACGTTCAGGTACGGGTCCAGCTTGCGCAGCCGCACCTTGTAGCCGCGCGTCTGGAGAAGCGCCCCAAGCGCCGCCGATGCCAGACCTTTGCCCAGCGAAGAAACGACGCCACCGGTGATGAAGATGTAGCGAGTCATGTCCGTCCGAAGAGCTTGAGAGCTGTTCCATGTCCCCAGAGGGGACGGATTTGCCATGTCCCCAGAGGGGGCGGAGTTTCCATGTCCCCCGATGGGGGCGAATGTTCCAGTCCCCGGAGGGCCGCCGCGGCGTCAGCCGCAATCAACCCTCAAAAGAAAGAGGCGGCTTCGGGGAGGCCGCCTCGCTGTCCGCTTCGCACCCGTGCGCTGGGAACTGTCCCGTTACTGGGACACCGGCGGCGCGGGTTGGGCCGGAGCGACCGGCTGGGCCGGGGCCGCCGGGCTCGCCGGCAGCGTGTCGATGATCGACGCCGGGCGCGAATGGCCGCCGGCCAGGATCGCCAGCACGATGCTGGTGGCGAAGAAGCAGCCCGCCAGAATGCCGGTGGTCCGCGTCAGCAGGTTGGCCGTGCCGCGGGTGCTCATCATGCCGCCCATCGTGCCGCCGCCGATGCCGAGCCCGCCGCCTTCCGACCGCTGGATCAGGATCACACCGACCAGCCCGACGGCGATCAGCAGATGAATGACCAGAATCACCGATTCCATGCGATGCTCACCCCACACCATCCCAAAAATCGAATAGCGCGCCACAGGCCGTCTTAAGGGCCCGTGGCSCGCGCCCATTGTTTGTACCGCGCCATCGCGCGATATGCCAGCGCCAAAATACCTGAGCCTTATCCGTTGGCGGCATGGCTGACACCGATTGCGCGCCATGCCGCAAGGGAAGGCCGGCGTCAGCGGCAGGCGGTGCCGATGGCCCAGAAATCGTCGGCCTTCAGCGACGCACCGCCGACCAGAGCGCCGTCGACATTCTCCACCGCCATCAGCTCCGCCGCATTGCTCGGCTTGACCGAGCCGCCATAGAGGATGCGGACCTTGGCGGACCCGGCGATCTTGCCGTCCAGCTCGGCGCGGATATGGGCGTGCATCGCCTTCACATCGTCCGGGGTTGCGGTCTTGCCGGTGCCGATGGCCCAGACCGGCTCATAGGCGATGACGGTGTTCTCCGCCGTCGCACCGGCGGGAATGGAACCGGCCAGTTGGCCCGACACCACGGCGTTGGCCTGACCGGCATCGCGCTGCCCCTCGGTCTCGCCGACGCAGACGATGGCGACGAGGCCCTCCTTGTGGGCGGCCACCGCCTTGGCATTCACCACGGCATCGCTCTCGCCATGGTCGGCGCGGCGCTCCGAATGGCCGAGGATGACGAAGCGGCAGCCGGCGTCCTTCAGCATGGTCGGTGCAACGTCGCCGGTGTGGGCGCCGGAGGTTTTCGGCGCACAGTCCTGGCCGCCCAGCGCCAGCGGGCTGTCGGCGATCGCCTCGCCCACCGGGAACAACAGCGGAAAGGGAGGGCAGACCAGCATGTCGAAAGCGACCGGCCCGGCGCCCTTCAGCCGGCCGGCGAGGTCGGAGGCGAGATCCAGCGCGTCGGCCTTCAACCCGTTCATCTTCCAGTTTCCGGCGATCAGCTTCCGGTTGGCGGTCATGGTCGTTTCCTTCTTGTCTCGGCTTTATATGGGAACTTGCGGAACGTTCTTGGCCTCTCGTGACCAAAGCCCATAGCAAGCCCGCTGCGGAAATTCCACTCACCCGACCGGCACATCGCCCCCCGAAAGCCATAAGAGACATCTTGTAGCAGTCCCCCGGCGGAGGCCCGTCGGACGCCCTCCGGCAAAGCCGGATCACATCCTTGGCGGAGCCGGACCATACGAAGTGCCATGTTGCGAATGCCCCTTTCCGGAATAGCATCATTTGCAACACACCAACTCCCCGCGGCGAAGGCCTGACCCCCATGAAGAACTTCTCGGACCTGACGGAAAAGGAGCTGCTGGCACTCGCCATCGCGCTGGAGGAGGAGGACAGCCGCATCTACGACGAGTTCGCCCACGGTCTTGCCGACAATTACCCCGACACCGCCAAGCTGTTCCGCGCGATGGCGTCGGAGGAAAGCGGGCACCGCCATCGGCTGCTGGAACTGTTCCAGGCACGATTCGGCGACCACATCCCGCTGATCCGTCGCCAGGACGTGAAGGGCTTCGTCGAGCGCAAGCCGGTCTGGCTGACCCGCCCGCTGGGGGTCGACACCGTGCGGCGGCAGGCCGAATTGATGGAGGCGGAAACCAAGCGCTTCTACACCCGCGCCGCCGAGCGGTCGCAGGACACCGCAATCCGCCAGCTTCTGGGCGACCTGGCGGAGGAGGAGCGGCGGCACGAGGCCAAGGCCGAGCGGCTGGAGGCGAAATACGTCTCGCCCCAGGTGCGCGAGCAGGAGCACGAATCGGAAAGGCGCCTGTTCCTCCTGCAGATCGTCCAGCCGGGTCTGGCCGGGCTGATGGACGGGTCGGTGTCCACGCTGGCCCCGCTGTTCGCCGCTGCCTTCGCCACCCAAAGCAGCCATGAGACCTTTCTGGTCGGCCTCGCCGCCTCCATCGGCGCCGGCATCTCGATGGGCTTCGCCGAGGCGCTGTCCGACAACGGGTCGCTGACCGGGCGCGGCAGCCCGTGGCTGCGCGGTCTGGTCTGCGGCGCCATGACCACGCTGGGCGGGCTGGGCCACGCCCTGCCCTATCTGATCCCGCATTTCTGGACGGCGACCGCCGTCGCCATCGCCGTGGTGGCGGTGGAACTGGCCGTCATCGCCTGGATCCGCAACCGTTACATGGACACGCCGCTGCTGTCCGCCGCGTTCCAGGTGGTGGTCGGCGGGCTGCTCGTCTTCGGCACCGGCATCTTGATCGGCAGCGCCTGAGCGCGGGAGGAAAAGCCGGTTTCCAGAACGAGCTTGTTCTTGTAACCGGGCGCACGATTGTTTATGTCTGAGTTACTGTCCTAATTAGAATAAATCGAACCAACCGCGTCGCCATGGCTGACCTTAAAGCGGGCGTGAACCAGCTCTTCCTCCGCGAGGAGGAACTCCGCACCGGGATGGAGCTGCTTTTCTACGCCTATCGCGAATTCACCGCCGAACCGGACGAAATTCTGGCGGAGATCGGCTTCGGCCGCGCGCATCACCGCGTGATCTACTTCGTCGGCCGTTATCCGAAGATCACGGTGTCGGAACTGCTGGCGATCCTGAAGATCACCAAGCAGAGCCTGTCGCGCGTGCTGGGCGAGTTGGTCCGCCAGGGCTTCATCGACCAGCAGACCGGTGCCCGTGACCGAAGGCAGCGGCTGCTGGAGTTGACGGAAAAGGGTGTGGAGCTGGAGCGCCAGCTGTCCGAGACCCAGCGTCAGCGCATCGCCCGTGCCTATCGCATGGCGGGGGCCGAGGCGGTGGAAGGTTTCCGCAAGGTGATGATGGGCATGCTGGACGAGGAGGACCGGGCGAAATTCGCACCGCCCGTTCCCCCTGCCCGTCTTGCCGTCAAACGCTGATCCGGAAAATGTCGTAGCGGATCAGCCGGCTTTCGATTCGATGGTCTCCACCGGAGCTGCGGTTTGGGCCTCCGTCGGCGTTGCCTCGGTCGGCTTTGCTTCGGTTGCGCCGTCGGCCGGCTTTTCAGCGGCCGTCTTCGCCTCGTTGGGATTGCGGCGGCGGAAGCCGCCCTTGCGGTACACCACGTTTTCAGAAGCGCCAGGTGGGCATTGAACGATGTTCCCGCCCTTCGCCAGGAAGGCACGGGTCATGTCGGCGAGGTCTTGGGAGTCCAGGTCCCGGGGGTCGTTGGACCTGTGGTGGTCGGCCATCGTGATCGCTCCTCGTGTCTCTCGGCCCTCAGCGGAGGGCACATGGAGGTTAACACGGATCAAGGCCAAAACGGCCAAGCGCTTACACGACTGCCCGCCATGCATACCCAAGATATGTTCGGCAGGCACCTCTATGTCGATTGCGGGGAGCCGCGTTATAGTCCGGCCATGACCGAAGATCAGCCCCACATCCTGGTCGTCGACGACGACACCCGCCTGCGCGAACTCTTGCGCAAATACCTCGCCGGCAACGGCTTTCTGGTCAGCACCGCCCGCGACGCCGCCGATGCGCGGGCACAGCTGGGCGGGCTGGCCTTCGACCTGCTGGTGCTCGACATCATGATGCCGGGCGAATCGGGGCTGTCGCTGACCGAATCGCTCCGGCGCGAGCGGGACCTGCCGATCCTGCTGCTGACCGCCCGCGACGAGCCGGACGACCGCATCGCCGGGCTGGAAGCCGGGGCCGACGACTATCTCGCCAAGCCCTTCAACCCGCGCGAACTGCTGCTGCGCATCAACTCCATCCTGCGCCGGCAGGCGGCACGCCCGCCGGAACCGACGGCGCCGCCGGCGGCTCCGGTCCGGCTCGGTCCACTCACCTATCTGCCCGACCGGGACGAGTTGCGCCAGGGCGACGAGGTGATCCGCCTGACCACGGCGGAGGCCAGCCTGCTGCGCATCCTCGCCACCTCGCCCGGCATCACCTTTACGCGCGACGAGCTGACCGAACGCAGCAAGGTCGCCGGCAATGCCCGCACCGTCGATGTCCAGGTCACACGCCTGCGCCGCAAGATCGAGGCCGACCCGCGCGAGCCGCGCTACCTCCACACCGTCCGCGGCGAGGGGTATGTGCTGAGGCCCGATCCGTGACGGCGAGCGGGCAGGCCGGGGCCGACAATGCAGCGGCCAAGCGGGCGGCGGTCCGCCGGGCCGAACGGCGGCGGCGTACGCCGTTCCTGAAGAGGTTTCTGCCGCGCACCCTGTTCGGACGGTCCCTGCTGATCATCGTCACGCCGGTGATCCTGGCCCAGGCGGTGGCGACCTGGATCTTCTACGATCGGCATTGGGACACGGTGACGAACCGGCTGGCCTATGGGGTTGCCGGCGACATCGCCACCGTCATCGCCGTGCTGGAACACGACCCGACGCCGGAGGGGCGCGACTGGACGTTGGCCACCGCCGCCCGCACCACCGACCTGATCGTCACGCTGGAGCCTGGCCAGATCCTGCCGGAGCAGCGTCGCCAGCAGAGCGGCCTGCTCGGCGGCCTGCTGGAACGCACGCTGGGCAAGGCGCTGGAGGACCGGGTCGGCCGCCCCTTCACGATAAACACCCGCGTCGCCCATGAATGGTACGAGATCCGGGTGCAGATGGCCGACGGCGTGCTCTCGGTGATGTCGCCGGAGCGCCGGCTGTTCACGCCCACCAGCTACATCTTCATTCTGTGGATGGTCGGGTCGGCCATCGTGCTGTTCGCCGTCGCCATCCTGTTCATGCGCAACCAGATCAGGCCGATCAAGCGGCTGGCGATTGCCGCCGATGCGCTGGGCAAGGGACGCGACGTCTCCAACTTCAAGATGGAGGGGGCGACGGAGGTACGGCAGGCGGCATCCGCCTTCCTGCTGATGCGCGAGCGCATCCAGCGCCAGATCAACCAGCGAACCGAGATGCTGGCCGGCGTCAGCCACGATTTGCGCACGCCGCTGACCCGGATGAAACTGGCGCTCGACATGATCGAGGATCCCGACCTCGACCCCGAGGTGGAGGAACTGAAGGCCGATGTCGCCGAAATGGAGGAGATGATCGAAGGCTACCTCGCCTTCGCCCGCGGCGAGGGGACCGAGGCGGTGCAGCCGACCGACCTGACCCGCCTGCTGAACGAGGTCGCCGCCGGTGCCCGGCGCGAGGGAACCGAGGTAACGCTGACCGCACCGGAGGGGCTGTCCCTTCCGCTGCGGCCCAACGCGGTCCGCCGCTGTATCGCCAACCTGCTGGTCAATGCCGGTCGCCATGCCGGCTCCGCCTGGGTCAAGGCCGAACGCGAGGGCGGCACCATCGAGATCACGGTGGATGACGATGGCCCCGGTATTCCCGCCTATCTGCGCGACGACGTGTTCAAGCCGTTCTTCCGCGTCGACAGCAGCCGCAACCTCGACACCGGCGGCTCGGGCCTGGGGCTGACCATCGCACGCGACGTGGCGCGCAGCCACGGCGGCGACATCACGCTGGACGACAGCCCATACGGCGGCCTGCGCGCGGTGATCCGGCTGCCGATCTGATCCGATGAGGTGATGCCATGAAAAAGCCCGCCTTCATTCAGGCGGGCAATTCATGTCATGCAATGACGGCCTCGTCCCCCACCCTCCCTACGAGCAATAAAGTGCAGGCAGGAAAGGTGGGAACGGGGGCAATGGACGAGCGCGGGGTTACTGGTTCGCCGCCGCCGCGACGACATTGGCGCCGGCAAGCTCGCCGCCGATGCCGTTGTTCAGCGCCCAGATGGCGGCCTGGGTGCGGTTGGAGGCGTTGATCTTGCGCAGCAGGCTCTTCAGGTGAACCTTCACGGTGGCTTCCGTGATGTTCAGGTGGTTGGCGATCATCTTGTTGCTGTCGCCGTTCAGCAGGCAACGCAGGATCTGCACCTCACGCTGCGACAGGCCCTTGCGCGACACCGGCATCTCGGTGCCGTTGCCGTTGACCCGGCCGGAGATCAGCAGAGCCGCCAGATGGGTCGGGAACACCTTCTCGCCCATCATCACCAGCTTCAGCGACTGCGCCAGCGCGTCGGACGACAGGTCCTTCATCAGATAGCCGTCGGCACCGGCTTCCAGCGCGTTCGCCAGGCGGCGGGTGCACAGGTCGCTGGTCAGAATGACCAGCCGGGTGTCCGGCAGCAGGGCGCGCAGGCGGCGCATGCCGTCGGCTTCCTCGTCGCCGCCATTCTGCAGGTCAAGAAGGACCAGCTGAGGCCGAATGCCGTTCTCGACCGAACCCAGCGCCTCCCGCAGGTTTCCCGCCTCGGCGACGATCTGGAAGGGCGAATCGTCGAGCAGGCGCTTCAGCCCCTCGCGAAACAGCTTGTTCGAGTCGATAAGAAAAGCGCGCACTGAGTCCATCGTCCGCTCCCGCAATTTTAGTCGATCGTCATGACGTCGTGGCCAGGGTGGAGGCCGTTGTACAGAGGAAGGTCCCGACGCATTGGCGATTCGGCGATTACCCCTCGATAGCTTCGGCAGGCCGTTATTTAGGGGGAGGTTACCCCCGTGTCGTGTCCTACGGTACCACTCTCCGGAGTTAAAAGAAGAACGCATTGGGCATATGCGCAAAGCCTCTCCAAGATTTCCGGATCCAAAGATATCACAGCAGCGAACATTGTTATGCGCAAAGGCATTAACTGTTTTGTTAACCACCACTTATTTGCGTATGAGCGTATCTCCTAAGCAATCAATACCGCAAAATTCTCACATCGGGTTGCTCCGATCACTGCCGACGGGATGACGCCAACAGATACCCCGAATGGAACGTCCGTACTTTCGACATAGAAGAGGCCGCCGCCGCCGTCGTAGCCTTGACCCTGCCCGGTCGTGCATGCGCATTTCCGCCGGCTTCCGCCACCCGGCGAAGAGAGGATGAGGACAGGATGGGCTGGCAGATCATCGCCGCCGCCATGGCGGGCTATCTTGTGCTGCTGGGACGCAGTGCCTGGAAACAGGGCGAGTTCCTCCAGTACCTGCGCAGCCTCGCCATCGTCGCCACCCTATGCGCCCTGCTTGCCGGCGCCGTCGCCCTGGCGATGCTGCTGGACGGAGCATAGGCGCGCGGCCAGCCCCTTCTCCCACTGCCCACAAACGAAAAGGGCGCCGGCGGTTTCCCGCCGGCGCCCTTCTTAATTGCCCGCAGACGATCAGCTGAGCGGGATCGCCACGAAGCGCAGGTCGCCCTTGCGGTCGACCAGCAGCAGCACCGACTTCTTGCTCTGCTCCTTGGCCTTCTGGACCTTGGCGGTCACGTCCTCGGGCTTGCGGACCTCTTCCTGGCCGACCTCGATGATGACGTCGCCGGCGCGCAGGCCCTTTTCCGCCGCGGTGGAGTTGCCCGCCACGTCGGTGATGACCACGCCCTTCATGTCGGGCTTGATCTCGTACTGCTGGCGCAGTTCCGGGGTGATGGCGGTCAGCTTCATGCCGAGGGATTCGGTCGGCTTCTGGGCCGGGGCCTTGTCCTTCGGCGGTTGCTTCTCGTCCGGACCGGCGGCGAGCAGACCCTGTTCCTCTGCGGCCTCAAGCTCGCCGACCTTGACCTGGACGGTCTGCGACTTACCCTTGCGCCACACTTCGACCGGGACGGCCTTGTCGATGGAGGTTTCGGCGACGACGCGCGGCAGGCGGCGCATCTCGTCGATTTCGCGGCCATCGAACCTGGTCACGACGTCACCGGCCTGGATGCCGCCCTTGGCGGCCGGGCCGTCGGGGGTGACGGAGGCGACCAGCGCGCCCTTGTGGCCGGGCAGGCCCAGGCTTTCGGCGATCTCCGGCGTCACCGCCTGGATACGCACGCCCAGCCAGCCGCGACGGGTCTTGCCATAGTCCTTCAGCTGCGCCACCACCTGCTTGGCGAGGTTGGACGGAATGGCGAAACCGATGCCGACCGACCCGCCCGACGGCGAGAAGATGGCGGTATTGATGCCGATGACCTCGCCGTTCAGGTTGAACATCGGGCCGCCGGAATTGCCGCGGTTGATCGAGGCGTCGGTCTGGAGGAAATCGTCGTACGGGCCAGCGTCGATGTTGCGCTGGCGCGCCGAGATGATGCCGGCGGTGACCGACCCGCCGAGGCCGAACGGGTTGCCGATGGCCAGCACCCAGTCGCCGACACGCATGGCGTCGCTGTCGCCGAAGGGAACGGCGACCAGCGGGTGGCTGGTCTTGATCTTCAGCAGGGCGAGATCGGTCTTGCTGTCCTTGCCGACCAGCTCCGCCTTGATGTTGGTATCGTCTTGCAGGATGACGGTGATCTCGTCGGCGTCCTGAACGACGTGGTTGTTGGTGACCACATAGCCGTTCTTGGCGTCGATGATGAAGCCGGAACCGAGCGACGTCGCCTTGCGCTGCGGCTGGTCCTGCTGCTGCTGGCGGTCGAAGAAGTCCTTGAAGAAGTCCTCGAAGGGCGAGCCCGGCGGGAATTGCGGGATCTCCGGCCGCTGGCCCTGCGGACGCTGCGGCGCGTTCTGGCTGGTGGAGATGTTGACGACCGCCGGCAGCAGCTTTTCCGCCAGATCGGCGAAGCTGCCGGGCGCATTGCGGTTCGGCGTTGCAGCTTGAGCTTGGGCCGGAGCGGCGGCGATGCCGCCCATCACGGCGCCGCCGGCCATGACCGACGTCATGCCCCAGACGATCGCGGCAACGAGCGGCCGGACGCCCGCCTTGCGAGGCCGGGCCTCGGCCACGGCGCCGCGCGTGGCGGGTTCGAAGTTGGGTATGCGAATCAACGTGCTCTCCCTACCAGACGTCCGGCCGATTCCATGGACGGGAGCGGCCGCCCAGTTCTGGGCCATATATGTGTTGGGCCAAGAGTATGGCCGCAAGATGGCGTGCCGGTCCAGTCGGCACCAGTGGAAAACTTAAGGCCGGAGTTTTCTTTTGAACTCTTGCTGCGGACCACAGGTCCATCGGCTCGCCCGGCCCGACAGCATTGCGGCCGGACCGGGGGAAACCCCGATCCGGCCGCAAGCCGTTTCGACCCTGTCGCGCGGCGTTACTGCGCCGGAGCGGCCGGCGCGGGGGCCGGTGCCGGAGCCGATGCGGGTGCCGGGGCACCACCGCCGACCTGCGGGCCGGCGCCGTTGAAGTAACGGAAGAACTCACCGGTCGGCGACAGCACCATGGTGGTGTCGTTGCCGTTCAGCGACTTGCGATAGGCCTCAAGCGACCGGTAGAAGCCGTAGAAGGCGGGATCCTGCGAGGTCGCCTCGGCGATCAGCTTCAACGCGCTGTTGTCGCCTTCACCGCGCAGGATCTGCGCGTCGCGCTGGGCCTCGGCGATGATGACCGTGCGCTCGCGTTCGGCACGCGACTTGATCTGCTGCGACTGCTCCTGGCCCTGGGCGCGGGCCTCGGACGCTTCGCGTTCACGCTCGGACCGCATGCGGGCGAAGATCGACTGGCTGGTCTCCTCCGGCAGGTCGGCGCGGCGGATGCGGACATCGACGATCTCGATGCCGAAGCGCTTGGCCTCGTCGTTCACCTGCCCCTTGATGTCGGTCATGATGCGGGCACGTTCGTCCGACAGCACGGCCAGCACCGTGACGTTGCCGAGCACGCGGCGCAGGGCCGAGTTGACGATGGAGTTCAGGCGGGTTTCGGCCACCGCCTCGGTCCCGGCGGTCTGGTAGAAGCGCAGCGGGTCGTGGATGCGGTAGCGGGCGAAGGCATCGACATCCAGGCGCTTCTGGTCGGCCAGGATGACCTGCTCCACCGGCGGGTCGAGGTCGAGGACGCGGCGGTCGAGCAGCCGGACCTCCTGGATGAAGGGGATCTTCACCTTCAGGCCCGGATCCTGGATCACCCGGCGCGGCTCGCCGAACTGCAGGACGAGCGCCTGCTGGGCCTCGTTGACGGTGAACAGGGCGGACGACGCGATGACGCCGAGGGCGACGATGGCGATACCGGCGATGGCGAGGGTGCGTTTCATGATGCGATCCTCCTCACTGGCCGGACATTGACGGGTTCTGGGAAGAATTCTGAGGCAGCGCGGACAGCGGCTGCGTCTGCGTGCCGGATCGCGCGCCCCCCTGGTTGCCGCCCTGGTTGGACGGAGCCTGACGCGGCGCCTGCTGCGGGGCCGGCGTGGCATTCGGGGCCAGCTGGTTCAGCGGCAGATAGGGCACGACGTTCTGCGCCGAACCCTCGACGATGATCTTGTTCCGGCCGCGGAAGATCTCCTCCATGGTCTCCAGATACATGCGCTTGGACGTGACGTCCTTGCTCAGCGCATAGGCTTCGTAAACCTTGCGGAAGCGGTCGGCGTCGCCCTGCGCCAGGCTGACCACCTGCTCGCGGTAGGCCGAGGCCTCCTGCACCAGCCGCTCCGCCTCGCCGCGGGCGCGCGGGATGATGTCGTTGCGGTAGGCTTCCGCCTCGTTGCGGGCGCGTTCGCGGTCGGCGCGGGCACGCTGCACGTCGTTGAACGCGTCGATGACCGGCTGCGGCGGATCGGCCTTCTGCAACTGGACCTGGGTGATCTCGATGCCGGCCTGATACTCGTCCAGCATGGTCTGGAGAAGCTGGCGGGTCGAGGTTTCGATCTGCTGGCGCGCTTCGGTCAGCGCCGGCTGCAGGTCGGTGCGGCCGATGACCTCGCGCATGGCGCTCTCGGCGGCCTTCTTCACCGTCACTTCCGGCTCGCGGATCTTGAACAGGAAGTTGCCGGCGTCCTTGATGACCCAGAACACCGTGAAGTCGATGTCGACGATGTTCTCGTCGCCGGTCAGCATCAGCGACTCGTCCGGCACGTCGCGGTCGTTGCGGCCGCCGCCGACGGAGGACCGGTAACCGACCTCGATGCGGTTGACGCGCGTCACCTTGGGCAGCAGCACCGTCTCGATCGGCGACGGCAGGCGGTAGCGCAGGCCGGGCTGTTCGGTGCGGGTCCACTCGCCGAAGCGCATGACGACGCCCTGCTCGTCCGCCTCGACGCGGTAGATGCCGCTGGCGAGCCAGATCAGGCCGAGCACGCCGGCAACCAGCGCCACGCCGCGGCCGCTGCCGAAGCCGCCGGGCATGGCGCGCCGCAGGCGATCCTGGCTGCGCCGCAGAAGATCCTCAAGGTCGGGAGGCTGCGGGCCGCCGCCACCGCCGCCATTTCCTCCGCCCTGGGGACGGCCCCACGGGTTGCCCGGGCCATTGTTGCCCGGCGGGGGACCCCAGGGGCCGCCACCTCCGCCCCCACCTTGATTGTTCCACGGCATCCGACTCTGTCCCCCTTCTGCGATTCGTCCCATCATGTGGAAGCGCAATGGCTTAAGCCCCGCGCATCCCTTTACCGATCTCGTCCGTCGGTCCTATAGTCCCCCATACCCTTCGGCAAGGATTCCACCAACGGATATCCGCCAATATCGGGAAGACAGCGGAGTTTTCAACCATGGCGCAGATCAGCGAAGCTCAAGTCATGCAGGCGCTGAAGACCGTCATCGACCCGGACCGGGGCGGCGACATCGTCAGTTTGGGCATGTTGTCGGGCCTCGTGGTGCGCGACGGGCATGTCGCTTTTTCCATCGAAGTGGACCCCAAGCGCGGCGCCCAGGCCGAGCCTCTGCGTCACGCCGCCGAGAAGGCGGTCGATGCCCTGCCCGGCGTCCTTTCGGTCACCGCGGTACTGACCGCCCATCGCGCGGCACCGCAGGGTGCGGCACAGAGCCACACGCATTCGCATGGTGGGCAGCACGGCCACTCCCATGGCCATTCCCATGGAGGGGCACCGCAGGGAGCGCCGCAGGGCGACCCGCAGAAGCCGCTGGTTCCCGGCGTGAAGGCCATCGTCGCGGTGGCGTCCGGCAAGGGCGGCGTCGGCAAGTCGACCACCTCGGCCAATCTGGCGCTGGCGCTGGCGGCGAACGGGCTGAAGGTCGGCCTGCTCGACGCCGACATCTACGGCCCGTCGATGCCGCGCATGATGGGGATCGCCGGCCGGCCGAACAGCCCCGACGGCAAGCGCCTGGAGCCGATGGAGAATTTCGGCGTCAAGGTGATGTCCATGGGCTTCCTGGTCGCCGAGGACACGCCGATGATCTGGCGCGGACCGATGGTGATGAGCGCGTTGCAGCAGATGCTGCGCGACGTGAACTGGGGCACCCTCGACGTGCTGGTGGTGGACATGCCGCCGGGCACCGGCGACGCCCAGCTGACCATGGCCCAGCAGGTTCCGCTGGCGGGTGCGGTGATCGTCTCCACCCCGCAGGACATCGCCCTGCTGGATGCCCGCAAGGGGCTGAACATGTTCCGCCGCGTCGATGTACCCGTGCTGGGCATCATCGAGAACATGAGCTATTTCTGCTGCCCCAACTGCGGCCACCGCACCGACATCTTCAGCCACGGCGGCGCCCGCAAGGAAGCCGACGATCTGGGCATGGAGTTCCTCGGCGAGATCCCGCTTCACCTGTCGATCCGCGAGACCTCCGACCAGGGCCAGCCCATCGTGGTGTCGCAGCCGGACTCCGAGCATGCCCAGGCCTATCGCCGGATCGCGATGCGCCTGTGGGAGAAGATCGGCGGCGGCACCGGCGGCCGTGCGGCACCGCGCATCGTCGTGCAGTGACCGGTCAGGGGTGGGAGGTCGCCTCCCACCCCGTCCCGTTCATCCGTAGCGCCGCAACGCCTCCACCGTCAGCCCCAGGCCGACGGAGCCGAAGATGTTGCCTTCCACCACCCGCGCGCCCGGCGCCTCGGCCAGGATCGCCGCGCGGACCTGGGGCAGCAGGGTGGAGCCGCCGGTCAGGAACACCGCGTCGATGCGGTCGGCGGTCACGCCTGCGTCGGACAGGCAGTCGCGGATGCGTGTGCCGATGCGGGCCGCCAGCGAGCCGGTGGCGCGGTTCAGCGCCTGCCGATCCACCGCCAGGGCAAGGTCCCCGTCGCCCCAATCCAGCGCCAGCTGCGTCGCCTCATGGTCGGACAGGGCGATCTTGGTGCGCTCCACCGCCATCGCCAGCGCATGGCCCTGGCGATGTTCGACCACGCCGATCAGGCGCTCGATCTTCTCCGGCTCGGCGGAATCGCGTTGCAGGCGCTCCAGCTCGGCCATCGCCTTGGCGGTGTAGAGGAAATTGATCTTCGACCAGGTGGCCAGATCGAAATAGATGCTCTTCGGCGCCAGCAGCCCGGCGCGCTTCATCGCGCTGCCCAGCCCCAGCTCGGGCATGGCGGTGGCGAGGCTGAGGTCACGGTCGAAATCGGTGCCGCCGACGCGGATGCCGTCGTTGGCCAGGATGTCGCCGGCCCGGTCCGCCTTGCCGCGCCGGTCCGGCCCGATGCGGACGACGGAAAAGTCCGACGTGCCGCCGCCGATGTCGGCGATCAGCGCCAGTTCCTCGCCCGCCACCTGCTGCTCGTAGTCGAGGGCGGCGGCGATGGGTTCGAACTGGAAGGAGACGTTGCGGAAGCCGGCGGCCTGCGCGATCCGGCCCAGCGTCTCTTCCGCCGCGGCATCGCCGGCCGGGTCGCCATCGACGAAATGGACCGGGCGGCCGACGACGACGTCGCCCAGTTCCTCGCCCAGCGCATCCTCCGCCCGCTTCTTCACCAGATCGAGGAAGGTGCCGATCACCGCGCGGAAGCTGATGCGGCCCTTGCGGAGTGCGGTGTCGGCGTCGATCAGGTCGGTGCCGAGCATCGACTTGATCGAGCGCATCAGCCGCCCCTCCACCCCCGACACATAGCCGTCGATGGCGGCTTGGCCGATGGTGGTCCGGTCATGTTCGAAGTCGAAGAACACCGCGGTCGGCAGGGTCGTCCGCGTGCCGTCCAGCGCCAGCAGCCGGAAGCCGTCCGCATCCTGTACGCCCAGCGTCGTGTTCGAGGTGCCGAAATCGAGCCCGCACGCCGTCATGTCCCGCCTCCTGCCCGGATGACCGGTGCGGCCAGCCGCCGCACCGGAAAAGGGGCGAGCGTATAACGGCTCCGGACCGCCGGATCAAGCGCCCTGCCGATCAATCGTCACATGTGGCGCATCGCCCTGCCCGCCAGAGGACGGCTGGCCAGCACCACCGGCAGCAGGAACAGGGTCAGGTTGGTCCAGGAGAAGGCACGCCCTCGCCCCTCCTCCCGGCCCCGGCCTCTGCCCCTGCCGTGCTCCGGCTGCCGTTCCATCCAGCCGCCGCTGGCGCCCTGGTATTCCGGCATGGCCGTCAGCACGCCGCCCGAGGTGTCGGGGGCGGAGCGGTTCTGGAACATGTCGCGCTCGATGGTATGAGCGAGCGCTCGCTCGGTCATCTGCGGCGCCATGGCGTTGCCGACGGCGGCGAGACGCCCCTCGGCGCCGACGAACAGCTCGCGCTGGGGATTGGCCGCCAGCGACAGGATGGCCGCGGCGACCTCCTCCGGCGGGTGGATCGGGTTCAGCGGCTTGATTGCCCGGCCGGTGTAGTTGGCGGCATGCTGCCACAGCGGGGTGTCGATGGAGGCCGGCATGACCATGCAGACATGGATGTCTGGCTCGTCCACCAGCTCCTGCCGCAGGGATTCGGAGAAACCGCGCACGGCGAATTTCGCCGCCGTGTAGGGGGTGGCATAGCGCTGGCCGATGTTGGACACCATCGACGCGGTGTTGATGACGATGCCCTCCCCGCGGTCGAGGAAATGGGGCAGAACGGCGCGGCAGCCATGGACCATGCCGAAGAAGTCGGTGCGCACCACCTGTTCGAACACCTCGTCGGGGATGTCCTCGAAACGGCCGAAGGCGATGACGCCGGCATTGTTCACCCAGACATCGATGCCGCCGAAGGCCTGGATGGCACGGTCTGCCAGAGCCTGCATCGCGCGCTGGTCGGTTACGTCGGTCGGCACCACCATGGCGCGGCCTCCGGCCTCGATGCACTCCTCCGCCACCTCGTGCAGAGCCGCCATCCGCCGGGCGGCCAGGATCACCGCGGCCCCCTGGCTGGCGAACTCCAGCGCGGTCGCCCGACCGATGCCGCTGGAGGCGCCCGTGATGACAACCACCTTGTCGCTCATATCGCTGCCCGGCCGCTTCGCCATGACCGCAGTCCTTTCGTCAAAGTTTCTCGGGGCAAATTCCTTGCGATTGCGCCGTACAACAGCGCAGGGACCGGAAAATTTCGGACGAGGGTCGACCGCGGCGCATGCGGCCGTCCCGCCGCCGGTCTGGAGATGCGGAGACGAACCGGCTACAGTCACACGTCCAGTAAGGATTTTGTCCTCAACCAGTGTGGAGCGGGCGCGGTGCCGGCGAGAGAGCTTGACGTGAAGGGGCTGCATTGCCCGTTGCCCATCCTGCGCACCCGCGCCCTGCTGAACGGGATGGAGGCTGGGGAGGAGCTGGTGGTCTACGCGACCGATCCGGCCTCCGTCATCGACTTCAAGCATTTCTGCAACACGACCGACAACGCGCTGCTGTCGCACGAAACCCAGCCGGACGAAATCCACAAGACGGTCTTCGTCTACCGCATCCGCCGCGGCGTCTGAGGCGTCCATCGCCGCCCGTCCGCCGTCCCGCGAAAGGTCCATGCCCCGATGCCGCTTCCCCCCGCGATTCTGCCGCCCCTGCGTCCCGGCGCCGTCATCCATGGCCCCGGCTCCTATGGCGTCGATACGCTGCTGGACGGCTTTTCGGCGGAGCTGAAGCGGCGCGGCTTCCGTGTCGGCGGGCTGGTCCAGCGCAACCACGGGCCGGGCGACGATTGCGCCGAGCGGATGGAACTGGTCGATGTCGCCACCGGCCACGCCTATGACATCACCCAGAAGCTGGGCCGGGAATCGCAGTCCTGCCGCGTCGATCCGACCGGCGTGGCGGAAGCCAGCCAAGCGATCCGCAACGCCGTCGCGTCGGGCGTCGACCTGCTGGTGGTTAACAAGTTTGCCGGGCTTGAATCGCATGGCGACGGCCTGTCGGATGAGATGCTGGCCGCCATCGCCGAAGGCATTCCCGTGCTGACCAGCGTCGGCAGCCGCTATCTCAACGAATGGCAGACCGCGACCGGCGGCTTCTGCGACCTGCTCTCGCCGGTGGCCGACGCGCTTTGGCGCTGGTGGGGGCCGCAGCGGATGTACCAGGATCTGGTGCAGGGCGTCGCCGATGCCGACGTCCGCCGCGTCGTCACCGGCGACAAATGGGTGCTGGTGGAAACCGCCGATGGCCTCGGCGTCGCCGCAAGGCAGGCGCCGGCGGCTGAGGACGATGCGCAGCGCTGGACCGGGCGGAGCCTGCGCGATCTTGCCGCCATGGCCGCTCAGTCCTGGGATCCGCTGGAGATCGCCGTCGGTGTCGCCGCCCTGAACGCGCATTACAACCGTCCCGAGGTGACCGGCGTCCCCGGCAACGGACTGGACCTGTTCGCCGCGGTCGAGGGCCGGGTCGTGGTGATCGGCGGATTCCCGCAGCTTGCCCGCCGCCTGCCCCGCGCCAAGGTGATCGACATGAACCCGCAGGACGGCGAGTACCCCGAGGCCGCCTGCGACTGGCTGCTGCCGGGCGCCGATGCGGTGGCCATCACGGCGTCGGCCTTCGCCAACCGCACCCTGCCCCGCCTGCTGCGGGTTTCGGCGGGAGCGGAGGTGGCGATGGTCGGCCCCGGAACGCCGCTGACCCCGCGCCTGTTCGATTACGGGATCCAGTCGCTGGCCGGTTTCGTCGCCATCGACCTCGAGGCGGTGGTGCGCACCATCGCCGGCGGTGGCGGTTCGCGCGATTTTCATCCCTATGGCCGGATGGTCACTCTGCACCGGCCATCCCATTCTTAGATCGGATCGCGTAAAATCGGACTCGATTTGACGCGTGAATCCGATCGTCAAACTTAAAGCTATAGCTCCGTGCGTTTCATAGTAAACGCATGGAGCTGTAACTGAACAAGAATACTGGAGGAGTTGAGACCCCATGGCCGATCTGGACCACCAGACCCGCGTCGAACTGGAAGCCGCCGCCTTCCGCGGTCTGGTCGAACATCTGCGCAAGCGCACCGACGTGCAGAACATCGACTTGATGAACCTCGCCGGCTTCTGCCGCAACTGCCTGTCGAAATGGTACGCGGCGGCCGCCAAGGAACGCGGCGTCCAGTTGTCCGACGAGGATGCCCGCATCGCCGTCTACGGCATGCCCTATTCCGAATGGAAGCAGAAGCACCAGAAGGAAGCCACGCCCGAACAACAGAAGACGTTCGAGGATACCAAGCCGCTGCACGCCGAGATCAGCGGCCACCGGTAAGCCCCCCATAGCCTTTACCAAGCCCCCTTCCCGCGCCGATGCACGGAGAAGGGGGCAACGCCTCAGGCGTTCACCGAAAAGGGCTGCACCACCGCCTTGAACTCCGCCATCGCCTCGCAGGCGTCGGAATGGGCGGCGAGCGCCGGCCAGCGGGAGCGGTCGAACACGGCTGGGTGGGCTTCGCCGACGAAGCGCAAGGCACAGCCGGCGGCGATGTCGGCATGGCCGATGCGGTCGCCGAACCACCAGGGACCGGGAGCGGCGGCGCGGTCGGCCTCCAGCACGTCGAGGACGGCACCGATCTGGCCGGTGCAGCGCTCCATCCACAGATCGGACCGTTCCTTGTGCAGGACGCGTTCGTAGACAAGGCTGACCGCCTTGTCGGCCAATCCCGTCGCCAGCGCTGAGAGCTTCAGCGACCGTCGGCGCTCCGGCCCCTGGCGGGCGATCAGTGCCCGGTCCGGTCCGGCGGCCTCGTCGAGATGATCGAGGATGGCGCCGCTTTCGATCAGCACCTCGCCATCCGCCAGCACCAGCGTCGGCACCCGCTTCAGCGGGTTGAAGCGTGCGACCTCTGCCGCGTCGGAAAAGACCGACCATGGCCGATGCTCGTACGCCATGCCGTAGAGGCGCAGAGCGATGGCGACGCGACGCACGAAGGGCGAATCATACTGTCCGATCAGAATCATCGACATAATCCCTGTTGATGGATGGGCCCCGCTGATGGGTGGGTTGATGGATGGCCCTCTCTACCCATCCTAGACCGGATTTATCCCGCAGCCGCATTCGTGCAACGCGGCTCAGTCCCGCGCCACGATCGGGGTCAGCTTGTAGCGGGCGGCGATGCTCTCCAGCCGTCCATCCGCCTTGATCGCGGCAACGAAGGTGTTGACCCGGTCCAGCCAGGCTGCATCGCCCGGCGCCACCGCATAGGCGTAGGGTGTCGGTTGCACCGGCACATCCGGCACGATCAGCCGTGCCCAGGGGTGGAAGGCCAGCATGCGCTGTCCATAGGGATAATCGGTCAGGAAGGCGTCGGCACGGCCGGACTGCACCTCCTCCTCCCGCTCCTGCGGACGGGTGACGGCGACGATGCGCGCGGCCTTCATGGCGGAGCGGGCGTAGCCGTCCATGTAGGTGTCCTTCTGCACCACCACGACATTGCCGGTGCGGTCCAGATCCTCCCACCGCTGGATGCCGCCATTGGTCTGGGTGGTCACCGCATAGATGCCGCTGCGCAGATAGGGCTGGCTGAAGGCGACCTGCTGCGCCCGTGCACGGGTAGCGCCGATGGCGAACATGCCGATGTCGCAGCGGTCGGCCAGCAAATCCTCGATGAAGCGGGGAAAGCTGCTTTCCACCACCGTCAGGCGAACGCCCAGATCCTTGGCGAATTCCTGTGCCAGTTCCGCATCCAGCCCCTCAAGCGCACCGGTGCGTGGATTTCGGAACGAGATCGCATAGTAATCGGGCCACGAGCAGACACGAAGTTGCTTTTGTTCTGCAATTTTCTGAAGTCTCCCGTCCGCCGCCATGGTCGGCGCTACGATTCCGACCGACAGAACCGACAGAATTGAGAAGCTGACCGCCCAAAGGCCGCGCGTCGCCATGTCACACCTTTCGTTAACCAACCATCTCTGTTCTTTGCGACCTGGAAGCAAGACCGCAAAACCGCAGCGGTATCTTATCATCGACCGGCTCGCAACGGCAGCGGATGCTTGGCGTCGGGTGTGTGTAGCTGCTATTGTCCCAGACGCAAACTTCGACCAAGAGCTTGGGCCCAGCGCATTGATCCGACTGCGATCCGGTTGCGGACCGCAGATGACGGACGGGTTCGGACCCATGCAACATGCGGCTTGGTCGCTCCACCACATCTGACCGTCCGGAACGAACGCCCTGTCCTCGTCCCCAGTCAAAGCGGATCTGAAGGGTCTCTTCGAAAAGCGGGGCGGCGTCATCGCCTTCGCCCTTCTTGCGGTTTTCGCCCTGCTGATCAACCAGGGCCAGCAGCTGATCACCGCGCGCCAGGCGGCCCTCGACTCGGCCGAGGCCAGCCTCGCCAGCCTCGCCGCGGCGCTGGAGGTCTCGACCACCCGCACGGTGCAATCGGTCGACGTGACCCTGTCCTCCATCGTCGACGCTCTGTCGGACGCCAACTGGACGGGGGAGGACGGCGCGCCCGGTCCCGACGTGACGGCCATGCTGACGGACCGGCTGCGCCGGTCGCCCCACCTGCGCGGGCTGACCCTGCTCGACCGCACCGGACGGATCGTCGCCACCACCGAAGGTGCTTACCCCGCCGCCACCTATCTGACGGAACTGGACGTGTTCCGACTGCAGGCGGCTGCCCAGGGCAACGGGCTGGTCATCGGCGATCCACGCCCCGGACGCAGCCTGATCGACCGCGCTCCGGCGGGCGAACGGTCGGGCCGCTGGCTGCTGCCGATGAGCCGCGCCCTGCGTGAGGCAGACGGCACGCTGCAGGCGGTCGTCGTCGCCACCGTCAATCCGGATTACTTCCAGGGCCTGTACCGGGCGGTGCAGGGTGGCACCGGCGCGGGAATGGGCGACCGGATCGCGCTGTACCGCTATGACGGCACGCTGCTGACCGTCCAGCCGCAGATCGGGGACGAGATCGCCAAGTCCTTCGCCGCCACCCCGCTGTTCCGCCATTATCTGCCACAGGCGGAATATGGCGTGTTCCGCCACTCCGGGACCGATGTCGGCGCCGGCCCGGGAACGCGAATCGTCGCCTACCGGACGACTCCGGTCTGGCCGCTGATCCTGACGGTCAGCGTGCGCACGGACACGGTTCTGGCCCCCTGGCGCGACAATCTGCGGATGGCGTCGCTGCTGTCCGGCGGCATGATCCTGCTGCTCAGCCTGTTCGGGCTGCTGCTGGCCCGCTCCCTTGCGGCACAGCGCGAACAGGGCAAGGAACTGGAAGAGACCAATGCCCGCCTGTCCGCCATCGTCGATACCGCGGCGGAGGGCATCGTCACCGCGCGGCCGGACGGCGTGATCGAAGCGGCCAACCCGGCCGCCCATGCCATCTTCCGCTGCGCGCCGGGCGAGCTTGTCGGCCGGCCGGTGGTGGATTTCCTGCCGACGGACAGGCGGTCCGGCATCTCCCGCGCGCTGGAGGAGATCGCGCGCGGCCGCCACGCCATGGACCTCGCTACCCGCGGCGAGATCATCGCGCTGCGGGTGGCGGCCGACGATGCCGGGGATCGGACGGAAAGCTTCCCGCTGGCCTACTCGATGGCCTTGGTCAAGACCGCCGCCGGCCCGCTTTATGCCGCCATCCTGCGCGACCTGACCGAGGAGAAGCGGCTGGAGCATACGTTGCGCGACGCCAAGGAGCGGGCGGAGGACGGCCAGCGCATCAAGATGGAATTCCTCGCGACGATGAGTCACGAGATCCGCACACCGATGAACGGGGTGATCGGCATGGCCGGGCTGCTGCTCGACACGCCGATGGAAGCCGAACAGCGCACCTATGCCGAGACGATCCGCGATTCCGCCGAATCGCTGCTGGTCATCATCAACGACATCCTCGACTTCTCAAAGATCGACGCCGGCCGGTTGGATTTGGAGGTTGGAGAGTTCGAACTGGTGCCGATGGTCGAGAGCGTCGCGGAAATTCTGGCGCCGCGCGCCGCGGCCAAGGGACTGGACCTCGCCAGCTTCGTGCCGCCGGGGCTGCGCGGTCCCCTGCTGGGCGATGCCGGCAGGCTGCGGCAGATCCTGTTGAACCTTGCCGGCAACGCCGTGAAATTCACCGATTCCGGCAGCGTCACCATCCTGTTGAGCGAGGAGCCCGACGAGCGGCAGGAAGCGGACGGTCCCGACGCCGGCAAGGCGGAAGACGGCGTCCGCGTCCGGTTCGAGGTGCGCGACACCGGCATCGGCATCCCGGAGGAGGAGCGGCCGCGCCTGTTCGCCATGTTCACCCAGGTCGATTCGTCCCCCGCCCGGCGCCATGGCGGCACCGGTCTGGGACTGGCGATCTGCAAGCGGCTGGCCGAGTTGATGGGCGGCCGGATCGGCGTGGACAGCGAGCTGGGGACGGGAAGCGTCTTCTGGGTGTCCGTTCCGCTGAAGCGCGGTGTCGGCAGCGCCCATCCGCCGGCCCCCATCGGCAACTGGGCGGGACGGCGCCTTCTGCTGGTCGATGACATCGCCGTCAACCGCGATCTGCTGACCCGGCAGATCGACGGCTTCGGCATCGTCGTCGAGACGGCGGAGAGTGGAGAGCAGGCGCTCGACCGGCTGGTCGCCGCCGCCCGTCTCGGCACGCCCTTCGATGCCGCGATCCTCGATCACCGCATGCCCGGCCTGACCGGACCGGAAGTGGCACGGCGTATCCGCACCATACCGGAACTGGCCGGCATCCGGCTGGCGCTCGCCTCCTCGCAAAGGCTGGAAGGGCAGGAGCAGGCGCCGGTGGACACCCACCTGCCCAAGCCGATCCGCTTCAGCACCCTGTGCCAATGCCTCGCCCGCCTGCTGGAACGGCCTGCGCTGTCGCTGGCGGGCGCCCCGGCCGCGTCCTGGCCCGATGCTGCGCCGGGGAGTGGTCCGGCCGCCGGGAACGTCATTCCGCGTCCGATCGACAGCCCGGCAGCGGTGCCGCCGACCGCCGCAAAAATCGATCCGGCCCCCAACGGCCAGCCGACGCCGCGCGTCCGCGTTCTGGTGGCGGAAGACAATCCGGTCAACCAGCAGCTGACACTGGCCCTGCTGCGCCGGGCCGGCGTCAGCGCGGAAGCGGTGTCCAACGGCGAGGAGGCGGTGGAGGCGGTGACCGCCCGGCCGTACGACCTCGTCCTGATGGACGTCCAGATGCCGGTGATGGATGGGCTGGCGGCAACGCGGCGGATTCGCAAGCTGTCCGGAACGGCGGCCCGGATTCCCGTCGTGGCGCTGACCGCCAATGCCATGCAGGGCGATGCCGCCATCTGTCTGGAGGCCGGCATGGACGACTATCTGTCCAAGCCGATCAACGCCCGCAAGCTGCTGGACACCATCGCCCGCTTCATCCCTCCGGCGGCGGACGGCAAGAGCGACGGCGCCGGCCAAGCCGCATCGCCACCGAAGGCGGATTCCGGACCCGCCACCGTCAACACCGAGAAGATCGAGGAACTGCGCGATGCGCTGGGCAAGGACGGCTTCGCCCTGCTTCTCGAAACCTTCTTCGGCGACAGCCCGCAGCATCTCGATCTGCTGCGCGCAGCCATTGCACGCGGCGACCGCACCGGAATCGAGCGGGAAGCCCACATCCTGAAGGGCTCGGCCGCGAATGTCGGCTTCGACCGGATGGCGGAGACCGCTCATCATCTGGTCGACGCTGCCCGCCGTGGCGACCTCGACGCCCTGACCGCCACCGCGGGCGAACGCGTCGCCGACGAACTGTCGGCGGCACGGAAAGCAGCTGTGGCGCTTGTGGCGACTGACGATTGATGTCTACAACTGGCAATGCTGCGACGCAGTGCCGCCGGTGATTGTGCGATTACGGCGGTTTCGGTAAAATGCCATGGAATTTCCCAAATCGCGCCCCGAACCGCTGGAGTACACGCCGACCATGGCCGATGCCGTCACCGCTCTGGTCGTCGATGACGAGGAAATGACCCGCGCCATCGTCGCCGGCTATCTGTCCCGCATCGGCTATCGAACGCTGGAGGCGGAGACGAAGGCGCAGGCCTGGGAGATCCTGTCGGCCAGCGGATCGACGATCCATGTCGTGCTGCTCGACCGCCGGCTGTCCGACGGCGACGGACTGGAACTGTACGAGCGGATGAAGCGCGAGCCGCATCTGGCCGACATCCCCGTCATCGTCCAGACCATCTCAGACAGCAGTTCCGAAATCGCCGCGGCGATCCGTGCCGGCGTCTTTTATTACCTGATCAAGCCCTATGACGGCGCCCTGCTGCGCTCCGTCGTCCGTGCGGCGGAGGAGACGACCGGAAGGTTGAAGAGCCTGCAAGGCGACCTGCGGTCACGCTCCGACGCCATCGGCCTGCTGCGCGACGGGCGCTTCCGCTTCCGGACCCCGCAGGAGGCGCAGAATCTTGCCATCACCCTGTCGTCGGTCGCCGCCACCGCTCACAGCCTGACCTTCGGCCTGTCGGAGATATTGGTGAACGCGGTGGAACACGGCAACCTCGGCATCGGATTCGAGGCAAAGGGACGGCTGAAGGCCAGCGGCATGCTGGCGCGCGAGATCGAAGCGCGGCTGGCCTCGGCCGAACATTGCGAAAAATACGCCACCTTGCATGTCGAGCGCACCGACAGCCGCGTCATCTTCACCGTCACCGACATGGGATCGGGCTTCGATTTCAACCGCTACCTGTCGGTCGATGCCTCGCAGTCGGATGCCACCCATGGCCGCGGCATCGCGCTGGCCCGCATGGTCGGTTTCGACCAGCTCACCTTTGTCGGCAACGGCAACCGCGTGGTCGGCATCGTCAATCTGGACCGGACCGCGGACGGACGCTCCGGCTGATCCACAGCACCGTCAGATCGTCGGCCAGCAGCCGGGGCACGGTCGCGAAATAGCGGTCGAGCATACGGCCCAACGGACGCTCCAGTTCATCGTCGCCGAGCCCCCGCACCAGATCGGTCACGCCGTCATAGCCGAACATCTCGCCGTCCCAGCCACGCGCCTCGTACAGCGCGTCGCTGAACAGCAGCAGGGTCGAGCCGGGCGGGAAATCCAGGCAGTGGTTGCGGTATCGCGCCTCGCCCGCCAAGCCCAGGGGCAGACCGCAACTCGGCCCCACCTCCAGCCCGCCGTCCCTGTGGCGGACCAGCGGCTTCGGCGCGCCGGCGGTGGCGTAGACCAGCCGGTCGGCACCGACATCGACCACGGCATAGATCATCGCGGCGAACTGCGCCTCCGGCAAAAGCCCGACCAGCAGACCGTTCAACGTGCGTAGCGTCTCGGCCGGATCGTCGGCCGGAAGGTCGGTGCGGGCCAGCAGCGCGTGCAGCCGGAAGGTGTTCAGCGCGGCCGCCACCCCGTGGCCGGTGAAGTCGCACAGAAACAGGGCGAAGCGCCGGTCATCGAGCGGACGCGCACCCCACAGATCGCCGCCCAACTCCGAACTCGATTCGAAATGGCTGTCCATCGCGATGCCGTAGCGTCCCTCCAACGACCGGCAGGCAGAGGCATCCGGCAGCAGTCCCAATTGCATCTGCCGCGCCAGCGCCATCCGCTGCATGGCGCCGTGATGGTAGCTGTGCAGGCTGCGGATAACCTCCTGAAGGGAGCGGTCGAGGCGGCGCCTCTCCAGATACACCGACAGGCGGGCGGACAGTTCCGCCAGCGTCAGCGGACGCGCCAGCAGGTCGGTCGCTCCTGCCCGCATCAGCTCCGCCCGGCGGGAGCCGCTGGCAAAGCGGCCGAGGACGAGGATGGGCACGTCACGCAGTTGCGCCATCTCCCGCAATCCCACCAGGAGATCCGGACCGAAGCCGGGCAGCCCGGCATGCAGAAGGAGAAGCTGCGGGGACTCGGCCGCGGCATCGGCAGCCGCCTGCACCAGCCCGTCGCCATCCACCACCGTGAGGCGTCGAACCCCCAGCCGGCCCAGGACATCGCGCAGCGGCCCGGCGGCGGATGGGCGAGGATGGCCGATGACGACCGGCGGACCGCCGCTCACCGGTCAGAACTCGCAGGGAATGATGGTGTGGAACTCGGAAATCTCGATCAGGTCACGGACCTGACCGCGCGGATGCTTCAGGCGGAAGGTGATGCCGGCCTGCCTGGCAGCGTTGTTCGCCATCACCAGAAGCCCCAGCCCCGCGGAATCCATGTAATCGATGGCAGACAGGTTGAGAACGCAATCTGCGATGCCTGCCTTCTCCCATCCCGCGAGGATCGTCCGGAAATCGGTGTCGGCTTCGAAGGTGATTTGTCCGCGCATCTCCAGTTCGCGCAGGGTGCCGCTGTCATGCACCGTGTAGTCCATCGCCCCGTCCCACATTGCCAGCCGCCAACCCGACGGCCCGGCCACCGAGACGTCTCCACGATCAAGGATAGCATAGCGCGGAACAGGAACCAGCCGGAAGGCTACATTCCAGGCTCGAACACCGCCACAAGGTTGCGGCCGAGATGCTTGGCGCGATAAAGCGCGAGGTCGGCACGATGGATTGCCCGCTCCAGCGTGTCGGTCGCACCCTCCAGCCCGGCGATGCCGATGCTGACCGTCAGACGGAAGGTGCCGTCCGGCGCCTCGATGGGCATGCGGGCCAGATGGCGGCGCACCCGTTCGGCCACCACGCGGCTTTCATCGGCGGTCGCACCGGGCAGGACCACCACGAACTCCTCCCCGCCCAGCCGGCCGAGGATGTCGTATTCCCGCAGGATGGCCTGACAGCCGGCCGCCACCATGCGGAGCGCATCGTCGCCGGTGGCATGGCCGAAGCTGTCGTTGATGCGCTTGAAATGGTCGACGTCGAGGACGAAGACCGACAGCGGCTCGTGGAAGCGATGGGCGCGGGCCAACTGGGCGCGGGCCATGTCCATGAAGGAACGCCGGTTGAAAATGCCGGTCAGGGGATCGCGCGACGCCATGTCGCGCAGCGCCTCTTCCATGCTGCGGCGTTCGGTGTAGTCGTAGATCCAGGCCAGATTGACCGCCGTGCCCTGGATCACCGCCTGATTCACCGTGAACAGGGTCCAGAAGGGCGACCCGTCGGCCCGCCTGAACTGAACCTCCATGTTGGTGACACCGCCACCGCCGCGCAGCCGCTCCAGCACGCGCAGGCGCTGGTGGCTGTCGAGGTAGTAATCGCGGGCGCGGCTGCCGATCAGCTTCTCGCGCGGCAGGCCAATCAGCTCGGCGAAGCGGGTGTTGACGAAAATGATGCAGCCGTCGTCGCGGCGGGACACCGAAACGCCGATAGGGCTCTGTTCGAGGATGGCTTCAAGCCGCTCCTCGTTCGGATGCAGGGCATCCAATTCCCGGCTGACACCGGCAATGCCCGACTCGTCACGGAAGTTACCCATGGCCGGGAAGCGGGTCGCACCCTTCGCCACAAGGACCGGCGCCTCGTACCGGACATTGCCGCCATAGTCCAGCAGCGTGCCGGTGGCCGGACTCCCAGCCTGCGATGCAGCCTCGTCCGCAAGCATGGCCTGCCGATACACCGCATCGACGTCCGTCACCGTCACCAGCCGCAGGCTTTCCGCCCCTCCTTCGGCCTTCGCGCCGGACGGAAGCGAGGTCCAGGGCGCCTCCTCCACCGTCACCCGGCAGACGGTGCCGTCGTTCCGCAGCGCCCGGTGCGCCCGCGCCGGATCGGCGGCCGGACCGCCGTCGTCGCAGGTGTCCAGCCCGAACTCGCACAGGCTGCGTCCCGGCAAACCACCCGGTTCGCAGGCCAGCAGCGTATGGAGCGCCGGATTCGCATGATGAATGATCCCCGAAGCCGCGACGACGCAAACCCCGACCGGAAGGCGGTCAAGGATCGACAACGCGGCATCGCGTCCGTCATGCGCATCACGGCCGGAGATCATTGCCATGCAACCCGGAACCGGCATGGCCGAGAGTGTATCATTGACTTTTGATTCCCCGCAGCGCCGGTGGTTTCCGACAAGGTCGAACTGGAAGAGCCGGACTTCTAAGAACGGTTGAGTGTATAAAATTTTCGGCGATTGTTCAAGACGCGGACATTTTACAAGGTTGCATCGCCCAAACTTGTTTCCGGACAAGCGCGTCATCAAGACGCTGCCATGCCGCATCGTCTTCCGGCAGTCCGAACCGCAGCCAATCCGGCCGGTGCTCGAACCGGCGCACCAGGATTCCGGCTTCGCCCAGTGCCCGATAGAGCGCTGGCGCCCGACCGTCCTCGACAAGACGGAACAGGTCCGTCCCGCCAACCACCCGCAATCCGGCTCCCGCCAGCAGCCGGTCCAACTCCGCCGCGGCATCCGTCAGGCGATTGCGCGTGGCTGCGATCCAGCCGCGGTCGCTGAGGGCCGCCGTGGCGATGCTCAGCCCCGGACCGGACACCGCCCAGGGTCCGATGGCCTCGCGCAATGCCGCCGCCAGATCGGCCGGGGCGAGCGCTATGCCCAGGCGCAGCCCCGCCAGCCCGAAGAACTTGCCGAAGGAGCGCAAGATGACCAGCCCCGGCCGGCCGGCATGCGCAGCGGCACTATCGTCCGGCCGCATATCGGCGAAGGCTTCGTCCACCACCAGCCAGCCGCCGCGCGCGGCCTGCGCCGCGGCAAGCTCCAGCAGCCGGGCGACAGGCCAGCTCCGGCCATCGGGGTTGTTGGGGTTGACGACGACCAGCACGTCGGCTTCCGCCACGTCCGCCACCATCCGCACGTCGTGGCCGGCCAGCGCCCAGCAGCGGGCATGCTCGGCATAGGTCGGCCCCAGCACGGCCACGCTGCCCGGCGCACGCAGTCGCGGCAACAGCTGGATCAGCGCTTGCGAACCGGAGGCCGCGGCAACCAGCTCCGCCGATGGCACGCCGTAGCAATCGGCCGCCGCCGCGCGCAGCGCCGCCTCCTCGCCCCGGCCGGGCAGCCGGGTCCAGGCGTCCTGCGGCACCGGCGGCAGCGGATAGGACCAAGGGTTGATGCCGGTGGACAGATCGACCCACGGCAGCGGCGCACCGGGAAAGGCGGCACGGGCACCGTCCAGGTCGCCGCCGTGCAGAAGGGCGCCGCCGGTCGCCTCACCCTGCCCCCGCGGGTCCGCCACAGGCAGGTCCGCTCCAAGCGGGTCCGCCATGTGCGGCTTGGTCGCCGGGCTGTCTTCGGCCATGATCGCGCTCCTCATTTCCCCGTCGCGCGGCCAGCGGGCCGCCCCAATCCTGGAACGTCCCTGCCGTGCCGCTGCATCCCTTCCTGCTCGCCACCGCGCTGATCATCGAGGCGGCGGTCGGCTATCCCGATCCACTCTACGCCCGCATCCGTCACCCGGTCGTATGGATCGGAGCGCTTATCGCCCAGTTGGACGGCGCACTCAACCGTGAGACCGACGGCTTCGACCGCCGCAAGGCGTTCGGCGTCCTGGCCGTGCTGGTGCTTCTGCTGACGGTAGGCGGAGTCGCGGTAGCGGTGGCCTGGGCCTGCCGGCTCCTGCCCTTCGGCTGGCTGGTCGAGGCGGCGCTGGCGTCCACCCTGCTGGCCCAGCGCAGCCTGCACGACCATGTGGCGGCGGTCGCCAAGGGCTTCCGCACCGCCGGGCTGGAGGGCGCGCGCAAGGCGGTGTCGATGATCGTCGGCCGCAACCCGGCCACTCTGGACGAACCCGCCGTCGCCCGTGCCGCCATCGAGAGCCTTGCCGAGAATTTTTCCGACGGGGTGGTGGCGCCGGCCTTCTGGCTGCTGGTGGGCGGGTGGCCGGGTCTGGCGCTCTACAAGGCGATCAATACGGCGGACAGCATGATCGGCCACCGCACCCCGCGTCACGAAGCCTTCGGCTGGGCAGCGGCACGGCTGGACGATCTGGTCAACCTGCCGGGATCGCGCCTGACCGCCCTTCTGCTGGTGGGTGCCGCCTGGATGACGGGAGGGTCGGATGCGCGGCAGGCCTGGGCGTCGGTGAGGCAGGACGCCCACCGCCACCGTTCCCCCAACGCCGGCTGGCCGGAGGCGGCGATGGCCGGTGCGCTCGACCTGCGGCTGGGCGGCCCGCGGGTCTATGGAAACACCCGGATCGAGGATGTCTGGCTCGGCGCGGGACGCACCGCCGCCACGCCGGACGACATCGGCCGGGCACTGGCGCTCTACCGCCGCGCCTGCGTGCTGCTGATCGCCGGGGCGCTGGTGCTGGCCGTGCTGGGGTGACCGCTCACCCCCGCCCCGCCCGCCGCACCATCAAGGACAGGCGCCGGCCGACCCGGCGCGCGAACTGACGGACCGCGATCAGCAGTCCGCGTGCGGCGCGGACGGGAGCGGTTTCCTTCAGCCAGGCGAGCCAGGCCGTCACCCGCACATAACCCCAGGCGAACCAGCCGATGGTCAGCAGCTTCGGCTTGGCGATGTGGAACAGCCGCTCCACCAGCGTGATCTTGACCAACTCCGCCCCGATGATCACGCCGGCGCCGGCTATGGGGCGGCCTGTCGCGAACAGCCAGGCGCCGACCGGCTTCGCCGGCTCCAGCAGGGCCAAAGGCACAAGCACGAGGACCAGCGACGGATAAGGTCCAAGCCCCGCCACCCATTGCCCGAATCGCGCGAACAGCGGCAGCCGCGCGATCCGGCGGGCGACCGGACGCACCACCCAATAGGCCAATGCGTCCAGCAGGAAATACGCGACCGCGAACAGTGTCGCGACCGGACGCAACAGGCGGGACAGCAGTCGGCGCGGCGGCGGCGGTTCGGGGGAGGCGGGACGGTTCTGCGCCCCGGGAGGGGGAGTGCTGTTCATTGGAAATATTCCGCCGGAGGTCCTAGGTCCCTTCTACCACGAAGGCGAGCCTTTCGTTCGTGGGAAGGGGCTGGCACCTTCAGCCAAATTGTTTCCGTAAACGCACAATCGAGTCCGCTCCCTCCCCGAACGATCCCACACAACAGCCAAAGCGACCGTGCCCGGCCATTACGACCCCCTCCTCGTCGCATTATCCTATGTGATCGCCGTGTTCGGCGGTTATGTGGCGCTGGATCTTGCCCATCACTCCCGCAGTGGCACGGCAGGCCAATCCCTCGTGTCGGACCTCCGGAAGGCGACCGGAAGCGGTCCGGGCGACAAACGGCGATTGGCCGGTGCGGCGCTGGCGCTCGGTGCCGGAATTTGGTCAATGCATTTCATCGGCATGCTCGCCTACCGCAGCGACATGCCCATCGGCTATGACGCCGGGCTGACTGCGTTGTCCTTCGTGCTGGCCGTCGGCGTTTCGGGAGCCGGCCTGTTTGCGGTAGCGCGAAACCGCCATAACAACTATTTTAAATTGCCGATTGCGGGCACCCTGACAGGGCTCGGCATCGTCAGCATGCATTATGTGGGAATGGCGGGAATGCGCATGGACATGGACCTGTCCTATGACGTGGTTCTGGTCGCTGTTTCGGTGATCGTCGCCATCGCCGCCTCGACCGCGGCGTTGTGGCTGGCCTTCCGGACCAGCCGCCCACTGCAACGCGCCTCCGGCGCCGTGCTGCTGGGGCTGGGGGTGGTGACGATGCACTACACCGGCATGGCCGCCGCCGGGATGGAGCCGATAACGGAGCTGAGCACCGCCATTGGAGGCGCGGACGCCAACCCGACCGTCCTTTCCCATGCGGCGTCCCACTCCGGCCAGGGCATCGCGCTGTCCTCTTCTCTGCTGGCGATCATGACCGGGATGGGGACGCTGCTTCTGCTGTCGCTGGCGATGCTGTCATCGATGCTCGACCGCCGGCAGCAGGCGGAGCGGTCGGCGGAGCAGGAAGCGCGATACCGTGCCATCGTCGATACCGCGGTGGACCCCATCGTCCTGATCGACGACCGGGGCATCGTGGAGTCCTTCAACTACGCGGCGGAGAAGACCTTCGGCTACCGGGCCGAGGAGGTCATCGGGCGCAACATCAACATGCTGATGCCGGAGCCCTACCGCAGCGCCCATGACGGGTATCTCGACCGCTACCACCGGACGGGCGAGCGGCGGATCGTCGGGATCGGCCGCGAGGTGGACGGTCTGCGCAAGGACGGTTCCACCTTCCCGCTCGACCTGTCGGTGGGCGAATGGCATGTCGGCAAGCGCCGCATGTACACCGGCATTATGCGCGATATCACCGCCCGCAGGGCGTCGGAGGAAGCGATCCTGCGCGCCCGCGACGAGGCGGAGGCTGCGAAGGTCGAGGCCTTGCAGGCCCGCGACGATGCCCAGCGCGCCGACCGCGCCAAGACCAAGTTCCTGGCCGCCGCCAGCCACGACCTGCGCCAGCCGCTGCAATCGCTCTTCTTCTTCGCCCACGCCCTGTCGGACAAGCTGGAGGATCATCCGGCCGCTCCCCTGCTGGCCAGCATGACCGATTCGCTGAACGGGCTGCGGGTGATGCTGGACAGCCTGCTGGATGTCTCCCGCCTCGATGCCGGGGTGGTGAAGCCGAGCGTCACCGACTTCGCGCTCGGCCCCCTGCTGGAGCGTCTGACGGAGGAATACCGCATTCGCGCCGCCGAGTCGGGCCTGACGCTGCGCCATGTCCCGACGTCCGCCTGGACCCGCAGCGATCCCGCCCTGCTGGAACGCATCCTGCGCAACCTGATCGAGAACGCAATCCGCTACACCGAGCGCGGCGACATCCTGATCGGCTGCCGGCACCGTGCCGGCGCGTTGCGGCTGGTGGTTCTGGATCAGGGCATCGGCATCCCCGCCGACAAGTTCCAGGATATCTTCCAGGAGTTCACCCAGCTCGCCAATCCGGAGCGCGACCGCCGCAAGGGACTTGGGCTGGGGCTCGCCATCGTGCGCCGGCTGGCCGGGCTGCTGGACCATGGGGTGACGGTGCAATCCGTGCCGGGACGCGGCAGCGGCTTCTTCCTCGATGTGCCGACGGCGGTTCCGCGCCCGATCCCCAAGCCGGTGCGCGTCCCCGCCGAACTGCCGGATGCCAAGGGGCTGATCGTGGTCGTCGACGACGACACCATCATCCTGCTGAGCATGCGGGCGATGCTGGAGGAATGGGGCTACGAGGTGGTCGCCGCGGTGTCCGCCGACGAGGCCATCGCCTCGCTGCTGAATCTCGGCCGGCAGCCGGCGATGATCGTCGCCGACTATCGCCTGCGCGAAGGACGGACGGGGGTGGAAGCGATCCGCGACATCTACGGCGTCTGCGGCGTGCGCGTTCCCGCCGTGGTGCTGACCGGCGACACCGACCCCGCCCGCATCGCCGAGGTCCAGCGCAGCGGCCACCGGCTGATCCACAAGCCCGTCTCCGCCCCGATGCTGCGCGAGATCCTGACCACCGCTGCATAAGGCGGCAGATCTTCCACCCGAACCGGCGGCAGGGGCGCGAAAAAGCGCCCGACTCCACCGAAGCAACCCTGGACGGGCCGGCGGCCGGAAGACTAGCATCCGCCGCCCGACCGAGCCTCCCGGCGGCCCCCGCCCGTCGCCGCCCCCTTCTCTCCCACGGACCGTGATGCTGCGCCGTTCCCTGATCCGCGCCGGCGAGACCTGCGCTTTCCAACTCCGCGCCGCCCTGGCGCGTGCGCTGTCCCGCCCGGCCCCGCCCGTTGCCCCGCCTGCCGCTCCGCCCTACGACGGCTATCCGCCGCCGCCCCACCAGACTCAGCAGCCGGTCCAGTATCCGGGCGCGCCCTATCCAGGCGCCCCTTACCCGCAGGCGCCGCAACAGCCGGTCTATCCACCCCCAAACGCTTATCCGCCGAGAACCTACCCCCCCGCGGCCCATCCCATGGGTGCTCCGCCGCCCGGCCAGCCCTATCCCCAGCAGCAGCCGGCGCCGCCCTACGGCGTGCAGCCGCAACCGGTGCCGCCCCCTCGCACCTCCCGGCGCCCACGCCTGCGCCTGCCGCGGGGACGCTGGGGCAAGGTCGCGGCCGTCGCCGGTGTGCTTGTGCTGCTGCCGCCGGCCGGTCTGCTCGGCACCTATGTGTGGATGCGGGCTCAACAGCCGCAGACCAGCGGCACGGTCGCCATTCCCGGCAACGGCGCGCCGGCCGAGGTCGTGCGGGACAAGCAGGGTGTGGTCCATATCTTCGCCGCGACCGAACGCGACGCCTACCGCGCGCTGGGCTATGCCCACGCCCAGGACCGCCTGTGGCAGATGGAGACGATGCGCCGGGCCGGCGCCGGCCGGCTGGCCGAGTTGATCGGTACCAAATACGGCGACTTCGCGCTCCGCACCGACCGGCTCATGCGCACGCTGGGCGTCCGCCGCGCGGCGGAGGCAATGGCCGCCACCCTGTCGCCCGACGCCCGCACCGCCTTCGAAGCCTATGCCGAGGGCGTGAACGCCTATCTCGCCACCCGGTCGGAGGGGTTGCCGGTCGAATTCCAGCTTCTGCGTCACACCCCGGAGCCCTGGACCGTCGCCGACAGTCTGGTCTGGGCCAAGCTGATGGCGCTGCAACTGTCGGCCAACTACCGCGACGAGCTGTTCCGCTCCCGCGTTCTGGAACGGCTGTCGCCGCAACAGGTCGACGACCTGTTCCCCCCCGACGGCCCCGGTTCCCCCACCACGCTGGCGAGCGACCTGCGCGGCATGGATTTGCGGGAAACGGTGCGCCGCACCCTGGCGGCCCTGCCGCAGATGGGTTTCGACACCGCGTCGAACGAATGGGTCCTGACCGGCGCCCGCACCACGACCGGCAAGCCGATCCTCGCCAACGATCCGCATCTGGGTCTGGAAGCGCCGATCCTCTGGTATCTCGCCCGCATCGTCACGCCGGACTTCACCGTCACCGGCGCCACCGTGCCGGGCGTGCCGCTGACCATCCTGGGCCACAACGGCAAGGTCGCCTGGGGCTTCACCACCACCCACAGCGACACCCAGGATCTGTTCGTCGAGAAACCCGACCCGCAGGATGCTGCGCGCTACCTGACCCCCGACGGCAGCCAGCCCTTCGAAACGCGTGCCGAGACCATCGGCATCGCCGGCGAGGCGTCGCAGACGCTGACCGTCCGAACCACGCGGCATGGCCCCGTCATCTCCGATCTGGACGCCCCGTCCATCGACGGCAAGGCACCCGGTCCGGTGCTCGCGCTGTCCTTCCCCGGCCTTGCCGACGACGACACCAGCGCGGAGGCTCTCTACCGCCTGAATCATGCCGGATCGGCGGAGGGCGTGCGCGACGCGCTGCGCCTGCATGTCGCCCCGCAGCAGAACGTCGTCTATGCCGATGTGAGCGGAGAGGTCGGCTTCATCACCCCCGGCCGGGTGCCGATCCGCCGCAAGGGCGATGGCCGCGTGCCGGTTCCCGGCTGGACCGGCGAGTATGACTGGACCGGCTTCCTGCCTTATTACGCCCTGCCGCAGTCGGTGAATCCGCCGACCGGGCAGTTCGTCAACGCCAACAACGCGGTGGTCGGGCGCGACTATCCCTATCGCCTCGCCACCGAATGGCCGGATCCCTCGCGCGCCAAGCGCATCGTCGAGATGCTGGGCAACGGGCGCCATTCGGTCGAGGATGTGGCGCGCCAGCAGATGGACATCGTCTCCCTGCCCGCCCGCGACTTCCTGCCGGACCTGCTGAAATACCCGACGCCGCCCGGCCTCGCCAGCGACGCGGCGGCCCTGCTCCGTGGCTGGGACGGCCGGATCGACCGCAACCGGCCGGAACCGCTGATCTTCGACATGTGGCTTCGGGAACTGGTCCGCGCCGTCTTCGCCGACGAGCTGGGCGCCGATTTCGCCTCCTACTGGGATCTGCGGCCGGAGGCGTTGCGCAATGTCCTGAACAACCGGCCGGAGTGGTGCGACGACGTCACCACGCCGCAGAAGGAAAGCTGCGCCGACGTGATCGGACGGTCTCTCGAAACGGCGGTCAAGGCGCTGGCCGAGCGTCACGGCTCCAGCATGAAGAGCTGGCGCTGGGGCGACGACCACACCGTCGCGCTGGTCCACCGCATGCTGAGCCGCGTGCCGCTGATCGGCGGCAAGGCCGACCTGTCGGTGGAGACCGACGGCGATTTCTTCACCGTCAACCGCGGATCGACCACCATCCGCGACCCCGGAAATCCGTTCCGCCATGTCCAGGGCGCCGGGTTCCGCGCGGTCTACGATCTGGCCGATCTCGACAATTCCCGGTTTGTGATCGCCACCGGCCAGTCCGGCAACATCTGGTCCCACCATTGGGGCGATCTCGTCACCCTGTGGCGCGATGGCGGTTCGTTGCGTATGGCCGGCGACCGTGGCACGCTGGTCTCGGCAGGGGCGGAGGTGCTGACACTCACACCACGCAATACCGGGACAAACACGAAATGACCATAACGCTGGAGGACGTGCGCGCCGCGGCGGCGCGCATCGCGGGACACCTGCCCCGAACGCCCACGGTTCCGGCTCCCCGCCTGGGGGACATGGCGGGTTGCCGGATGCATGTGAAGCTGGAAAACCAGCATGCCACCAGTTCCTTCAAGGAGCGCGGCGCGCTGAACAAGCTGCTGTCGCTGGGCGAGGCGGAGCGCCGCGCCGGCGTCATCGCCATGTCCGCCGGCAACCACGCCCAGGCGGTGGCCTGCCACGCCACGCGGCTCGGCATCCGCTCGACCATCGTCATGCCGGCCTTCACCCCCTTCACCAAGGTGGAGCGGACCGAGAATCTGGGCGCCACCGTCGAACTGCATGGCGAGACGCTGAGCGAGGCCGCCGCCTTCGCCCATGAGCTGGCGGCGCGCGACGGGCTGACCTTCGTCCATCCCTATGACGACCCGCTGGTCGCCGCCGGCCAGGGCACCGCAGCGCTGGAGCTGCTGGAGGACGTGCCGGACCTCGACGTGCTGGTGGTGCCCATCGGCGGCGGCGGGCTGATCTCCGGCATGGCGACAGCGGCCAAGGCGCTGCGGCCGGATCTGGAGATCGTCGGGGTGCAGTGCAGCCTCTACCCGGCGGTGCGTCAGGCGCTGGCCGGCCAGCCGATCACCTGCGGCGGTGCCACGGTGGCGGAAGGCATTGCCGTGAAGGCACCTGGCGCCCTGACCCTGCCGATCATCCGCGCCCTGGTCGACGACGTGGTGGAGGTGGGAGAGGCCCGGCTGGAGGAAGCGGTCTATCGCCTCGCCACCGTGCAGAAGCTGGTCGCCGAGGGGGCCGGGGCGGCGGCGCTGGCCGCGGTTCTGGAAGATCCGCAGCGCTACCGCGGCCGCAAGGTCGGCATCGTGCTGTCGGGCGGCAACATCGACTCCCGCATCATGGCGCAGGTGCTGATGCGGGGGCTGGTCTATGAGGGCCGCATCGTCCGCCTGCGCATCGGCATCACCGACGCTCCCGGCGCGCTCGCCCGCGTCACCCGCCTGCTGGGCGAGGCCGGCGCCAACATCGTCGAGGTCCACCACCAGCGCCTGTTCCACAACGTGCCGGTCAAGATGGCGGAAGTGGACGTCGTGCTGGAAACCCGCAACCAGACCCATGTCGATGCGCTGATCGCCAGGATGAAGGACGCCGGCTATCCGACCAGCCTGATGATGGAGGTGGGGTAAGCCCCCACCCCGTCAGATGCTGTAATTGTCCGCGATCTCGGAGCGCAGCTGCTCCACCTGATCGCGGAACACCGCCCCATCCCGGCCGGCACTGTTGCGCACGTCGCGCACCACGCGGGCCGGGGTGCCGCCCAGCACGATGATGCGGTCGGCCAGATGGACCGCCTCTTCCAGATCGTGGGTGACGAACAGAACCGTCTTGCCCGTCTCCTGGTGGATGCGGCGAAGCTCGTCCTGGAGATTGTGGCGGGTGATGGCGTCGAGCGCGCCAAAGGGCTCGTCCATCAGCAGGATGTCCGGGTCGACCGCCATGGCGCGGGCGATGCCGATGCGCTGGCGCTGGCCGCCCGACAGCTCGTAGGGCCAGCGGCGGGCATAGCCGTCGAGCCGCACGAGCTTCAGCGCGGCTTCCGCCCGGTGGCGCCGCTCGTCGCGGCTGACCGGCAGCCCCTCCAGCCCGAACTCCACATTGCGGATCACCCGGCGCCAGGGCAGCAGACGGGCGTCCTGGAACACCAGACCCACCGGGCGATGGCCGGGGCGCTGGTCCTGGTGGATGGTGACGCCGCCGCTGCGCGCGGTGTGCAGCCCGGCGACAACGCGCAGCAGGGTCGACTTGCCGACGCCGGACGGGCCGACGATGGCGACGAAGCTGCCGCGCTCGACCGACAGGTTGACATCGACCAGCACCGGCGGCGCGTCCTTGCCGTAGCCGATGGACACGTCCTCGAGGTCGATGACCGATGCGGTTGCGGTCTTGGAAAGGGTCACCGCTGCCATGAGAGCACCCGCGACTGGACTTGCATGAACAGGAAATCCGACACGCCGTAGAGCAGCGCGATGGTGACCATGTAGAGCACGACGATGTGGGTCGCCAGCAGGCCCGACGCCTCCATCATCCGCATGCCGAGGCCGGAGATGCCGAACAGCTCGGCGGCGACCACGGTCATCCAGCCCTGCCCCAGCCCGGCGCGCAGGCCGGACAGGATGCCCGGAAGGGCACCCGGCAGGATGATCTTGAACAGGCGCGGGATCAGTCCGCCCTGGCCGAAGGCATAGCCAAGCTCGATCAGGTCCTTGTCCACCCCACGCACCGCGGCATAGCTGGCGTAGTAGTTGATCCAGAACACCGTCAGCGCGATCAGGAAGGACGCCGCCCCCTCGCTGACGCCAAACCAGATGATGGCGAAGGGGATCCAGGCGATGGCCGGGATCGGGCGCAGCATGCGCACGACCCAGGCCTGGAAGGCGTCCCACTTGCCCCACAGCGCGGCGGCCGTGCCGAACGACACGCCGAGGAAGGTGCCCAGCGACAGCCCGACCAGATAGTGCGACAGGCTGGCCAGCACCATCGCCTGCCAGATTCCGCTCTTGAACTCGGTCAGGAAGGCGGCGGGCACCGCGCTCGGCGACGGCAGCAGCCGGGCCGGCACCACGCCGCTGCGCGCCACCGCTTCCCACGCCAGCAGGAAGACGATGACGCCCAGCGCCGACAGGGCGATCTTGTTATAGGTCTTCATCGGCTTGTCATCGGCTTGTCGATGTCCCTCGCACGGCCGCCTTACTTGACGGCAGCGTCGTAGAAGCTGAAATCGAAGGCCTCGGCCACCGGAACCGTCTCGGACGCCGAGCCGATCTCCTTGGTGTAGGCCATCATCTGCTCGACCGCCGGGACGACCTTGTGCGGATCGGCGACGAACTTCGACCCTGGCCCCTTGAAAGCGGCTTCCAGCGTCGCCGGCTCCATCAGGCCCTTGCCGAGATAGTTGTTCACGATCTTGGCGGAACCGGCCGGGTCCTTGACGATCAGGTCGACCGCGCGGATGTGGGCCTTGACCAGCGCCTTGATGGCATCGGGGTTCTTCTTCAACACCTCGGCGCGGGCGGAAACCACGGTGCCGGGCTGGTCCGGGAACATCTGGGCGCCGGTGGCGAGCAGCACGACGTTCGGGTCCATCTGCTGGGTGACGGTCACCGTCGGCTCGCGGATGGTGGCGGCGTCGAGCGCGCCGGCCAGCAGGGCCTGCTGCGTCTTCTCAATGCCCATCGGCACCAGCTCGACATCGGCCGGATCGACCTTCACCACCTTGAACAGCCAGTGCTTCAGCACGGTGTCGGGAACCGAGCCCGGCGGCTGGGTGCCGATCTTCGGCTTACGGCCGGTGTCGGCGACGAATTTCTTGAAGGACTCCGCGGTCGGGGTGGTTCCCACCGCCTTGGCGAAGGGACCGCGGGCGGCGACCACCATCTCCTCCACCGCCGAATTGGCGATGACCGAGATTTCGGCGCCCTTGGTCCGGGCGACCAGCACGGGAGCGACACCGGCATAGAGCAGGTCGATCTGGCCGGCGGCCATCGCCTGGATGGCGTGCGGGCCGGATTCGAAACGGGTCAGCTTCAGCGCGATCCCGGCATCCTTGGCCCAGCCCTGCCCATCGACGATGAACAGCGGCGATGCCGCCAGAATGGGAATGTAGCCGATTTCCAGCTTCACCGGGTCGGCGGCGTGCGCGGTGCCCGGCATGACGGCAGCGGTCGATGCGGCAGCCGACGCGAGGGCGACCAGGGCGGCAAGGGTGGAGCGGCGAGTCAAGCGGAGCATCGGATCGTCCTCGGCTAAGGTTCCGACGCTATTTAGCACGGTTGCCCGAATGGAGAAGAGGGATTTTCACATAACAGGAAAAGGGAATTGGCGATTTAACACGTTATCTCCGTGTTATCCTTGGACCGAAACCGCCTGGAACCGCGGAAAATGTGGGTTCGGCGCGGCACTGGCGGTTCGGCTTCAGGTCTCGGTCAGCAGGTAGAGCGACACACCGCAGAGCGAGACTCCCACCATCAGGATCGCCATGGCGATGCGCGTCCAGAGCGTGATGTGCGAATCGAGCGGGTCGGAGAGATCGTCGTCATCCATGGTCGGGTTTCCGTCACTGTGGGGAGCCGGCGGAAGGCAGACCGCCGGCTTTCGGTGACGGTAAGCGTTAACGGTGCCGTGTTGCGGCGATGTGTCCCGCGGACGGTCCTGTGTAACGCTTGGTAACTGTGCCCCCGGTCGATCCAGGCTGGGCGTTACAGCCGGGACGTCACAGGCCCTCCACCACGATCATCTTGAAATCGGCGGCGTCGCGCCGGGCCTCGCGGGCCTTGCGGTATTCCGGGCTGTCGTAGAAGGCCTTGGCGGCCGCCACGTCCGGGAATTCGAGGATGACGATGCGGTTGGGCTGCCAGTCGCCTTCCAGCACCGCCGTCTCGCCGCCACGGCTGAGGAAGCGTCCGCCATTCCTGGCAATCGCGTCGGGGGTCAGCGACTTGTAGACCTCATAGGCGACCGGATCGGTCACGCGCACGTCGGCGATGATGTAGGCGGCCATCGGTTCCACATCCTTTTTTATGGTCTTTGAGCCCAAAAGAAACGGGCGCGGGAAGCCTCGCCTCCCGCGCCCGGTTCGGTCAACCGCTTGATGTACCGGTCAGGCTTCCATCGCCTTGACGACCTCTTCGGTGACCTTCTTGGCGTCGCCGAACAGCATCATGGTGTTGGGGCGGAAGAACAGCTCGTTCTCGACACCGGCATAGCCGGCGGCCATGCCGCGCTTGATGAAGAACACCGTCTTGGCCTTTTCCACATCCAGGATCGGCATGCCGTAGATGGGCGAGGTCGGATCGGTCTTGGCCGCCGGGTTGGTCACGTCGTTGGCGCCGATGACGAAGGCGACATCCGCCGTGCCGAAGTCGCGGTTGATGTCCTCCAGCTCGAACACCTCGTCGTACGGCACGTTGGCTTCGGCCAGCAGCACGTTCATGTGACCGGGCATGCGGCCCGCCACCGGGTGGATGGCGTACTTCACGTCCACGCCCTCATGCTTCAGCACATCGGCCATCTCGCGGAGCGCATGCTGGGCCTGGGCCACCGCCATGCCATAGCCGGGGACGATGATGACCGACTGGGCGTTCTTCATGATGTAGGCGGCATCCTCCGCCGAGCCGGCCTTGACCGAGCCCTGCGGACCCTTGGCGGGACCGCCGGCCGCGGCACTCTCGCCGCCGAAGCCGCCGAGGATGACGTTGAAGATCGAGCGGTTCATGCCCTTGCACATGATGTAGGACAGGATGGCGCCCGAGGAKCCCACCAGCGCACCGGTGATGATCAGCAGGTTGTTCTGCAGSGTGAAGCCGATGCCGCAGGCCGCCCAGCCCGARTAGCTGTTCAGCATCGAGATGACCACCGGCATGTCGGCGCCRCCGATCGGCAGGATCAGCAGGAAGCCCAGCGCCAGCGCCACGAYGACGATCAGCCACATCGCRGCATCGGCGTTCGACTGCACCAGCCAGCCGATCAGGAKGACGGTCAGCACGCCRAGCGCCGCGTTCAGCGGATGCTGCATCGGGAAGACCAGCGGCTTGCCGGTGACSAGACCCTGGAGCTTGGCRAAGGCGACGATGGAGCCGGTGAAGGTGATCGCACCGACCGCGGTGCCCAGCGCCATTTCGATCAGCGAGCCCTTGGCGATGGCGCCGCGGACGCCGATGCCRTAGGCCTCCGGCGAGTAGAAGGCGGCGAGCGCSACGAASACSGCGGCGAGRCCGACCAGCGAGTGGAAGGCGGCGACCAGCTGCGGCAGCGCCGTCATCTCGATCTTCTTGGCCACCACATAGCCGATGGCGCCGCCGATGGCGATGCCGAGCACGATCATCCARTAGGACTGGACGATGGGCGAGGCCAGCGTGGTCAGGATGGCGATGGTCATGCCGACCATGCCGTAGATGTTGCCCTGRCGCGAGGTCTCCGGGCTGGAGAGCCCGCGCAGCGCCATGATGAAGCAGATGGAGGCGACGAGGTAGAGAAGGGCSGACAAGGTTTCCATGGTCTTACTTGCCCTTCTTCTTGAACATGGAGAGCATGCGCTGGGTCACGAGGAAGCCGCCGAAGATGTTGACGGACGCCAGGATGACGGCGAGAAAGCCGAGGACCTTGGAGAAGCCGAAACCGGCSGGTCCGGCGGCGACCAGCGCACCGACGATGATGACCGACGACACGGCGTTGGTGACGGCCATCAGCGGCGAATGCAGGGCCGGGGTGACGCGCCAGACGACGTAGTAGCCGACGAAGCAGGCCAGAACGAGCACCGTCAGGCCGGTGACGAAAAAGCTGCCATGGCTGGCGGCCTCGGTGACAGGGACCGGCGACAGCTGCGCCACCTGCACGGCCAGGGCATCGACCTGATTGGTCAGGGCCGCCAGGGTCTGGCGGAACGCGGCGATGTTGCTTGCGGGATCCGGGTGTTCCATGGGATCCGCCTCCTCACGCGGGTTGCGCTTCGCGGGCGTCCGCGAAGGCAGGATGCACGATGGCGCCGTCGCGGGTCAGCGCGATGGCCTTGACGATCTCGTCGTCCCAGTTGACGGTGACGCCGGAATCTTTCCCGTGCAGCGACGTCAGCAGCGCCAGCAGGTTCTTGGCGTACAGGAGCGACGCGCTCTCGGCGATGCGGCTGGCGTAGTTGGCATGGCCGACGATCTTCACACCGTTGGCCGTGGTCACCACCNGGGCTGCCTGCTGGCGCTTGTAGTCGTCCGACATCTCCTTGGCGTAGCCGCCGGCGGTCTCAGCCTGATTGAACTCGTCGTTCTCGACGGCGAC